>NZ_JBHWVJ010000112.1:0-20975 GCF_042736725.1 Streptomyces sp. NPDC060028
CGCGTCCTGGAGCACGTCCGTCCGCTGAGCGGCGGAGTGCGCGGCGGCGTGGGCCCCCGCGAAGTGGTGGTGCGCGGAGGTGTGCGTCGCGGTCTTCGCACCGGCCTGGTGGCAGGCAGGCGTGCATGACTCGCTCACTGCGCACACCGATGGCCTCATCGTCGACTCCCAGGCACTCGATTCAGAAAAGGGCAGGCCCTGGCCGGTGCGAAGGCCGGGTACTGGAGAGCATGGCTCGATCCGGTGGAGAAACGCTCGAGGAACACCCCACGACCGCTCCGCATCCGTACGAGGCACGTACGAGATCCGCACGAGAAGCGGGCGGTTCACCTGGCAAAGGTTTGCCCGCGAATTGCCGGGCGGCCTACGCTCGTTGACGGTTCCCGACAGAGTTTTGCCGCCGACCCCAGGGGTGCTCATGCTGCGACAGCCCGCCTTCGGACACCGCCTGAGGAAACTGCGGACGGCCAAGGGGCTGTCCCAGACCGCGCTGGCCGGCGAAGGGATGTCCACCGGCTACCTCTCCCGGCTGGAGTCTGGGGCCCGCCAGCCCACCGACCGGGCCGTGACCTACCTGGCCGGCCGCCTCGGCCTGGAACCCGCCGACTTCGAGGAGCCCGCCACCGGCTCCCTCGCCCACGCCCTCACCCTCGCCGCGTCCACCGGCTCCCCCGACGCCATCGACTCGCTGCGGCGCGCCCTGGCAGCCGAGGGCCACGAGAGCGCGGTCCTGCGCTGGCAGGCGCTGTGGCTGCTCGCGCAGGCGTCCCGGCTCCAGGGCGACCACGTCACGGAGCGCGCCCAGCTCGCCGAACTCGTCGGGCTCGGCGAGGAGGTCGGGGTCAGCGAGCTGCGGGTGCGGGGCCTGACCCGCTACGCCCGCTGCCTGCGCTCGCTCGGCGAGATACCGTCCGCCCTCGACGCGGCCTTCGAGGCTCACCAGCTCGCCCAGCGCGAGCACCTGGGCGTCGAGGACCGGGCCACCGTGCTGCTCGCCCTCGTCTCCGTGCAGGCCGAGGCGGGCCGGACCGGCGACGCGCGCCTGCACGTCGACGAGCTGACCGCGCTCGTCGAGGGCCGCTCCGACGCCCTGTGGGCCGAGGCCATGTGGACCGCGGCCGCCGTCCGCATGCGCCAGGGCGACCACCACGGTGCGCTGGCCTGCCTGGAGGAGGCCCTGGACCGCTTCAGCAGCCATGAGGACCTGGTGCTGTGGCTGCGCCTGCGGCAGGCCGCCGCCCGCCTGCACCTGCAGATGCGGCCCGCCGACCCCGCGCAGGCGCAGCGGCGCATCACCGAGGCCGAAGCCGCCCTCTTCTTCGTCGGCACACCCTCGCTGCGCCAGTACCAGGCGGCGCTCAAGGCCGAACTCGCCTTCGCCGACGCCCGGTACGACGACGCGCGCGCCCTCCTCGCCGAGCTCGTCGGGGACCAGCCGAGGATGACCCACCGCGACCAGGTCCGCCTGTCGATCCTGCGCCACCAGCTGCAGATCCTGGACGGGGACCCGGCCGGCGTGCAGGGCCTGCGCGACCTGGCCCAGCAGGCCCAGGACGACGCCAACATCGACCTCGCCGCGGAGATCTGGCGGATGCTCGCCGAGGCGCTCACCCAGACCGCCCACGCGTAGCGTCCGCCACCCCGGCTCCCCCCGCTCCCCCGCAGGGCTTGAGCGAAGTTCGAGTGGACCGGTGCAGCCTTGAGTGCATCTGCACCCACTCGGAGGGGAGGCCGTTCCATGTCTTCTTCGCAGCGTGTCCACGCGAGCGAGCGGACGGCCGAGGTGGCCGCCCCGGCCGGGGTGGTCTACGGGCTGCTCGCCGACGCCGTGCGCTGGCCGCTCCTGCTGCCGTCCTCCGTCCACGTGGAGCGGATGGACTTCGACGGCACCCACGAGCGGCTGCGCCTGTGGGACGTGGCCGACGACCGCGTCCGCTCCTTCCACATGCGCCGGATCCTGAACCCGCACACCCGCACCGTCGCCTTCGAGCTGGAGGACACCTTCCGGCCCGGCGTGCCCACCACCGGCCGCTGGACGGTCGAGGCGCGCGACGACACCGAGACCCTGCTGACGCTGAGCCAGGAACGCACCCTGGAGGGGCTGCCGGGCAACGCCGGCGCGCGCGGCCGCCGGGAGTGGGAAGAGGAGACCGAGGCCCAGCTGGCCCAGGTCAAGAACATCGCCGAGCGCTGGGAGCGGCTGGACGAGCTGCTGCTGTCCTTCGAGGACAGCGTGCACGTCGCCGGTCCCGCCGAGCTGGTCTACGACTTCCTGTACCGCATCGAGGACTGGGCGCAGCTCGTCCCGCACGTGGACGCGGCCCGCGTCATCGAGGACGTGCCCGGCGTGCAGGTGGCCGCCATGGACACCTTCGCCGAACCGGGCGGGCTGAGCGTCACCACGCGCACGGTCCGGCTGTGTTTCCCCGCGGCCGCCCGGATCGTCTACAAGGAGCTGGCTTCCCCCGAACTGGTCGCCGCGCACAGCGGGGAGTGGTCCCTCGAACCGGACGAGGACGGCGTACGGGTCGTCTGCGCGCGGCAGGTGATGCTGCGCGAGGAAGCCGTCGAACCGGTCCTGGGCGGCGGCACCGAACTCGCGGAGGCCCGCCGGTACGTACGGGAGTGGCTGGGGCGCGCGAGCGCCGAGACCCTGCGGCTGGCGACCTGGCACGCCCTGAACAGCAGCGGCGTGCGCCGGCTCCGATGAGGACGAGAGGGAGGCCGTCGATGGCCCCGACCCGGCCGGGTCTGCTCCAGGACGGCCGCGACTCCAGGACCCCCGGGTCCGTCGCGGCCGCCGTTTCCGTCGTGCCTGCCGTGCCCTTGGCGCCCGGGAGGCCGGCGGAGTCCGCCGCGCCACCCGCGCCCGGCCGGTACGCGCAGTCCGCGGCGCGGGCCGAGCAGCGCGACGCCCTGCTGGGCGCCCGGGCACTGACCGGCGCGGCGAGCGCGGTACTGCGCGCCACCGTGGCACTGGTCGCCGGCCAGGCCACGCGCGGCAGCCGGGCCGGGCGGCGCTGGAAGGCCCCGCTGTCCGCCGCCTTCGCCGATCTGCTGGCGTGCGAGGCCCTGGTGACGGTGGGTCTGCGCGCCTGCGGGCTGCCCCAGGGCAGCGGTCCGGGCGTGCGCGCCGCCGCCGGCTACACGGTGCCGATCGTGGTGGCCGGCGTACTGGACGAACTGCAGCTCGTCATGACCGAGAGCAGGCTCGCCGCCCACGACGGCCCCGAACGGCGGATGCTGGCCGAGCTGCTCGCCCGCCTGGACCGCGCCGGGGCCTCCCGCGCGGACGTGGCGGCCCGGCAGGCCGATGTGGCACGGGAACTGCCCGTCCTGGCGGCCGCGTTCGGACGGCGCTGGGACGCGGGCGGCCCCGGCGGGCCGGGCGGTCCGGGCGGTCCGGGCGCCGGTTCCTGCGCCTCCGTACTGCTGCGGCTCGACGAGCGGATGCCCGCGCGGATCGTCCCCCCGGAACCGGGCAGTGACGAGACCCTGGTCAGCGCCCTGACCGCCGCCCACGCCCGCTTCACCCGTATCGCCGCGGCCGCCGCCGGAGGCGCGGGCGAGGACGTCACCCCCGCGCTGGCCCGGGTCGCCGGACGGCTGCTGAGCGAGCAGCGCGCCCTGGTCCGCCAGGGCCGGCTCGCCGAAGGCACCGACCCGGCCGACCCCCGGATGCGGGCGCTGGCCGACCGACAGGCCATGGTGCTGCTCGCCGCCGCCGTGCTCGGGGTCCAGGGCGTCGCCGCCGAAGCCGGACGCGACCCCTTCCTCGGCAGCCCGCACTGGGCACTGCTCGCGACGGCCCGGATCACCGAACGCCTCGGGATCGCACCGGACGGGCCGGGCACGCCCGCCTCCGTCGAGGCGCGGGACCGGGTGTGGGCCGAACTGGCCGACCGCGACCGCGAGGGCCTCGCCTGTGACCTCCGCGCCACCGGGCGCGCGCGGTGACCGGGGGGCGGGGCGTGCCGGGCCTGCGCGACGCGGGACCCGACGCCCACCGCGCGCTCGGCGCGGCCGGGCCGCCCGGCGCGCTCGGCGAGGCGCTCGCCGCGCTCGCCACCCTGGACGCGCTCGACGCACCCGTCTACATCCCCGGGCCCGACGGCCCCTGGGACGCGGTCGAGGAACGGCTCGACACCACCGGCCAGGCCGTCGTCTGCACCCGGTGGGGCCAGTGGCTGACCTCCGCCCTGCTCGACCCCGAACTGCGCCCCCTGCTCGGCCAGGACTGGCCGCGCTACCGGCAGACGCCGGTCGCGTCGGGCCGGCTGCGCTTCGCCGTGTCCCGCTTCGTCATGAAGCACACCGCCGCGCTCGCCCTGGGCGTGAACGCGGGCAGCCTGGACCTCGGCTACCAGCTGGGCGGCCGGCCGGTACTGCGCGGGCTCGGCGGTGAGCTGGAGGTGAGCCTCGCGCACACCGACGAACTGATCCTGGTCGGCGTCAGCCGCACCGGCCCGATCGGCGTGGACGCCGAGCCCGCCGACCGGGACATCTCCTTCGAGCTGCTGCGCGACCAGGTCTGCACCCCGCGCGAGGGCGAGGAGCTGGCCGCGCTGCCCGAGGACGAGCGCCGCGCCCGGCTGCTGCGCCTGTGGACCCTGAAGGAGGCGTACACCAAAGCCCTCGGCCACGGGCTGCGCCGCCGCTTCTGCGCCTTCGGGTTCGCCCGCGACGGCGAGGGCCGGGTGGTACTGGCCGATCTGCCGGGCGGCGGGGACGCCGGCGACGAGGGCTGGGACTTCGTCACCCACCCGCTCGGGGAGTGCTACGTCGTCAGCGTGGCCCACCGGACGCTGCCCGCTCCGTCGCCGCAGCCGCGGTCGCCTGAGCCTGGGTTGCCCCGGTCGCCCCGGTCGCCCCGGTCGCCCCGGTCGCCTCGGAGGCCTTGAGCCGCTTGCCGAGCAGGACGAACAGCAGGATCAGCCCGACCGTCAGCACGATGTGCCCGAGGCCCGCGACCATCGCGAAACCCTCGGGCACGGTGTTGCCCAGCACGGTCTGGGTCCCTCGGTAGACCATCGCCAGACAGGTGATCGCGATGCCCGCGTTGTAGCACCAGAAGAAGGCGGTGAACTGCTTCGACCCGGAGAGCCCGAACTGCTTGTCCAGCGCGAGGACGATCAGGAAGCCCAGCATGCCCAGCGCGAGCAGGTGGGTGTGCACGACCGCCAGCTGGGTCTCTCCGGTGAAGTCGTTCGCCTTGGTGAGCTCCCGGTAGTAGAGCCCGGACACCACACCGAGGATCATGTGGACATGTGCCGCGTAGTACGACCTGCGCATCTTCGTTCCGCCCCCGATGAAACCAACTGCCGCTCTGACGGCGGTCATTGAAACACGCGTACGGTTCGGCGGCCACGGGGAGGCGACGGACGGCCCGCTACGGGTGGTCGCCGAGGCGGTCGCCCAGGGGCTGCTCGTCCAGATGGTCCAGGCACAGCTCGTACAGGTCCTCGCCGTGGGTCCGGCGCCACGGGGCCGGCACCGGCACCGCGGCCGGCCACAGCGCGCGGTGGCCCGCGGGGTCCGTGACGACGACGAAGGTGCCGAACTCGTCCGCGAACGGGTCCTCGTCCCACGGGTGGTCGAAGACGTACAGGCTGCCGTTCTCCGCGACCCGCGCCGCGTGCCCGGTCCGCCACATCCGCGCGGCGCCGCCCTGGGCGCACACCAGCGGGTCGGGAAGGAACCGCTCCCCGGTCGCACCCGGCAGCCCCGGGTAGCCGTGGGCCACCCCGACGCCGGCGACGTACAGCGCGCCGACCGCCCCGGGTGCCACCGGCCGCATCCGCGCGTCCAGTACGTAGGCGTGGTAGCCGGGGGCGGGCCGCGCCGGGCCGCCGGGCATCTGCTCGACCAGCAGCCGCCCCTCGGGCCAGCCCGCGCTGATCGTCAGCTCCGTGTCCTCGGCCCGGGCGAGCGCCACCAGCACGTCGTCGGAAGGGCCCAGGATCGCCGAGGCGCCCGTCTCGCGCAGCCAGCGCAGCACCTCGGGCGGCGTCCCGTACGCCAGCGACGGGTCCGGCAGGTGCACCTGGGCCCCGCACACGAGCGCGGACAGCAGCCCCAGCGCGACCTCCGCGTCCGGATAGCCGTTCAGCAGCCAGGCGCTGTCACGGGCCCGGCCCAGGCAGGCCGCGGCGAGTGCCTCGCCGCCGACCGCGACCGGCCCCCGGGGCGCGACCGCCAACACCACCGGGGCGCCGGGATCGAGCGGCCGCGTCCGGTCGCCCTCGCGCACCGGCCAGCTCGCGCCGGCCGGCAGCAGGTCCGCAGCCCGGTCGCGGACCAGCCGCACCGCGCCGGGATACAGCGGCAGCAGCCGGTCGGCGGCCGCGTCCAGCAGCAGTACGGCCGGCCGCGCCCCGACGGGGAGCCCGCGTGCCGGATCCACCGGCAGGCAGGCGGCGCCCGTCTTGACGATGGCCAGCGCGGCCACCGCGAACCCGGTCGGCGAGGCGATGGCGGTGGCCACCGAGGCCCCGGGACCCGCCTGATGCGCGATCAGGACGTGCGCCAGCAGGTCGGAGCGGGCGTCGAGCTCGGCGTAGTCCAGGCCGGCCAGGGCCGGTGCGCCCGGGGCGCGGGCCACCTGGGCGGCCAGCAGCTCGGCGATGCTCGGCGGCGTCTGCGGGCGGGCGCCGGGGGCGCCGTTCCACGGGCTGCCACCGGCCGGCGCCCCCGCGATGCCGGGCAGACCCAGCCGGGCGATCGGCTCGAGCGGCGCGTCGAGAGCCGCCGCGAGGAGCGCGAGCAACTGTCCGGTCAGGAGGGCGGCGGCCTGCTCGCCCAGCGCGTCGTACGAGAACGAGGCCGTGACGGCGATCCCCGCGGGAGCGCCCGACAGGCCGTGCCGCTCGGTCAGGGTCAGCCCCAACGCGGCGCTCTGCAGCGGGAGCTGCTCCGACTCGGGATGTACGGTCAGCGCCCCGGCCGGGAACGTTCCGGAGCTCTCGCGCAGCACGCTCAGGGCGATCCCGCCCGGCAGCGCCAGGGCCGCGTCCCCGTTCCGGTAGGCGGCCAGGGCCGCCGAGCGCACCCGCCGCAGCAGTTCCCCGAAGGCCGGGTCGCCCGAGGTGTCCACCGTCAGGGCGAGCACCCGCCCGTACACGCCCACCGCGCCGCGCAGGGCCGCGCTGTCCCGGGCTGCCACCGGGGCCGCCAGGGTCACGAGGGGCTCCGCGCCCAGCCGGCTGAGCAGGGCGGCGAGCGCGGTGTGCACCACCATGTACAGGGTGACGTCGTGCTCGACGGCCAGCGCGGTCAGCCGCCGGTGCGCGGCGGCGTCGAGGTCGAGGGTGAGGGTGCCGAAGGTGTCCTCGGCGCCGAGCGGCGCACTGCCCGGCGCGGCGGTCGGCGCCAGGTCGCCGCGAACGGCCCGGGGCGCCGGCTCGGGAACCTCGCGAGGTGCGGCGGGCGAGCCGCCGCCGGTCCGGGCCGCGTAGGCCGCCGCGAGGGCGGCGGCCAGCGGCGCGTGCGAGAACAGGTCGACCTCGTCGCCCGGCAGGGTCAGCTCCAGCAGGTGGTCGTCGGCGCCGAGTTCGCGCAGCCGGGTCCCGGCCGAGCCGATCCTGCTGTTGCGCAGGGCCCCGTGGCCGCGGCCCAGGTCGTCGAGTGCGGCCGCCAGCGCGGCCACGTCCAGCGCGCCGCGCAGCCGCAGCGGCAGCACGGCGCTTCGCGCGACGGCCCGGCCGGGGCCGGTGGCGGCGGCGGGCCCGTCCCCGGCCAGCGCCGCGAGGCGGGCCGGGGTCGGGGCTCCGTACAGGGCGCGCAGGTCCACCGGGGCGCCGAGCGCCTCGCGGGCCCGCGCCACCAGCCGGGCGGCGGCCGGGGCGTGGCCGCCGAGGGAGAAGAAGTCGCAGTCGGCGTGCACGACGCGCGAGGGCAGGCCGAGGACCTCGGCGAACAGGTCGCGGGCGATCTCCTGGAGCGGGGTTCCGGGCCGGTTGGCCGCCTGCTGCGGCGCTGACACCGGGGCGGACGCGGCCAGCGCCGCCCGGTCGGTCCTGCCGTCCGCGTCGAGCGGCAGCGCTGCGCGCACCACGTACGCGCCGGGCACCATGTGGTCCGCGAGCCGGGCCTGGAGGTGCCCGCGCAGGGCGGCCCCCAGGTCCGCCGTGCGCGCGAAGGCGGCGGGCGTGTTCACGCACTCCTCGGGGGTGAAGCCGAGGGAGGCGAGCGCGGCGATGGTGGCGGCCGAGGCCGGCGTCCCGGCGGTCCCCAGGATCACGTCGTAGCGGTCGCCCGCGCCGGGCAGGGCCCGTACCTCCACCCGCTGCACGGCCGGGAACTCCCGGGCCAGCGCCGTGAACAGCGCCGGGGCCACACGCAGTTCGGGATCGGGGCCGGTGGCCCAGTCGAGCAGGCGCAGGTCCCCGAGCAGGATCGATCCGCCCGGCGCGAGCAGATCCAGGGTGCGTGCCAGGACGGTGCGCAGGTAGCCGAGGCCGGGGAAGTGCTGGACGACCGAGTTCAGGACGACGGTGTCGAAGTATCCGGCGGGCAGCCCCGCCGTGTCGTGAGCCTCCCGGCAGCTGAGCCGCACCTTGCCGCGCAGCCGCTCGTCCGCGTTGGTCCGGGCGCGCAGTGCGTCGAGGGCCGCGCCGGAGAAGTCGGTGGCCCAGTACTCCTCGCACCGCGGGTCCGCCGCCAGCTGGACCGCGAGCAGTCCGGTGCCGGCGCCGATCTCCAGGATCCGGCGCTGCCCCAGCTCGCGGACGCAGTCCACCGTCGCCGCGCGCCGCTCGCGCAGCACCTGCGCGGACACGGGAGGGGCGTCGGCCACGCCGATGGAGTCGGCGAACGCCTCCAGCTCGTACGGGTCCCGCGTGCGCGCCTCGGCGTACAGGGCCGCGTAGACCTCCTTCCACTCGGCGATCCGCACCGGGTCCGCCACGGTGGGGTGCGGATCGGCCGCGGGCACCACGTGCGCGACCAGCTTCCAGCCGCCGTCGCGGTCCCCGGTCAGGGTCACCGCCGCCTCGGCCACGCCCGGGTGCTCCCGCAGCGCCGACTCCACCGCGCCGAGCTCCACCGGCATCCCGTGCAGGGTGACGCGGTCCGCCGACCGGCCGGCGAACTCCAGGGCGCCGTCCTCGCGTACGGTCACCAGGTCGCCGGTGCGGCGCAGCGCGGCGCCGCTGCCGCTCCAGCGGTCCTCCAGGCCCGCGAAGCCGCGTGCCGCCGGTCCGCCCAGCAGGAGTTCGCCGGTGTCGCCCGGGCCCGCCTGCGTGCCGTCGCCGCGCACGACCACGGCGCTCACGCCGTCGCGGGGGCGCCCGATCGGTATGCGGCGGGTGCTTTCCTCGCCTTCCTCGCCTTCGTTGCCTTCGGGGACGTCCGAGACCTCGTGCCACAGGGCGAACGGCGCGGACCCGGCCGCCCCGTACACCTGGACGAGCCGCCGCGGGGCCCCGGCGCGCAGCACCCCGCGCACGGTGCGCGGATCGCAGGCCTCGCCGCCGAACAGGACGGTGCGCAGCGGGGCGAAGGCCCCGGGCCGCTCGCGGGCGATCCGCTGGAACAGGCTGGTCGCCAGGAAGAGCACGGACACCCCGTGCTCGGCGACCGCGCGCTCGAAGCGGGCCGCGTCGGCCACGGCCGCCCGGTCCAGGGCGACCAGGCGGGCGCCGGCGGCGAGGGTGGACCACAGCTCGAAGGCGAAGGCGGCGGAGTCGGGTCCCGAGGTCTGGGCCACCACGTCGTCGCGGGTCACCCGGACCGGGCCGGCCAAGCCGACGAGGTCGAGCAGGGCCCGGTGCGAGACGGCCACGGCGTCGGCGACGCCGTCGGGACCGGTGATCCAGCGGACGTACGCCGCGTCGTCGGTTCTGGGGTCGCAGCCGTCGGCGTGCGCGCCGGCCGGGGCCGCGGGCCGCTCCGCGATGAGGGCGGCGTCGGTGTCCAGGCGGACGATCGCGGCGCCCAGGTCGGGGTGGCCTTCGGCGTGCTGCGCCGCGGTGGCCGCGTCGGTGAGGACGGCGCGCGCCGCGCCACCCCGTACGACGGTCCGCAGGCGTTCGCCGGGAAGGCCGGGCAGGTCCGGATCGACGGGCAGGTAGGAGGCTCCGGCACGCAGGGTGGCCAGGAGTGCGGTCGCCAGTTCGGGCCCGGGCCGCAACGCGGTGACCACCCGGTCGCCGGGGACGACACCCAGGGCCGTGAGGTGGGCCGCGAGCCGGTCGGCGGACCGGTGCAACTCCCCGTAGGAGAGCGAGCGGACGCCGCCGTCGGGGGCGGGGCAGGTCACGGCGATCGCCTCGGGCCGCGCGAGTGCGTGTCGCGCGATGAGGCCGGAGAGTGACATCTGGGCGTGCTCCTTCGACAGCGACTGGCTGGGCGACTCGGCTGCTGGGGGCGGTGCGGCGGTGCGGCGGTGATGGTGCGGCGGTGATGGTGCGGGTGGTGCGGGTGGTGGCGACGGTGGGCTGCGGGCGGTCTGGCAAAACCTTGCCGGGGCACCGCGGCCGGGCGGTTACGGCCAGTCGGTGTTCGGGGCCACCGGCCAGTCGGTGTGGGGGCCGACCGGCCAGTCCGTGCCAGGTCCGGAGGCCGAGGAGACGGGGGCGACGGGCCAGTCGGTGTTCGGGCCGCTGTCGGCCTGGGCGATGCCGCCGGCGGTCAGGACGGCGGCGCCGACGAGGGCGGTGGTGGCGAAGACGCGGGCGATGTTCTTCATGGTGACTCCTCCGTGGCAAGTGTTTCGTTCCTGCTTGGCAACCTCTCTGCCAAGAAGATTGGCAACGTCTCCTCGGGATTCACTCGGCATTCGCTGGAGATGCGCTCAACATCCCGGGAAAACCCCCTGGATTCACCCCGCCCGGACCTTTGCCTCGCCTCCTGCGCACCCAATCTGACCTGCGGAAACATTGGCCCTGGCAGGATCGGCACACCCGCTTGCCAACTATTGCCAACCTCTTTTGGCACAAGAGGGGCCGGCCTCCAGAACTCGAGTCCCGCTGGACCGGCCGTTGTCAATGCGCGCTGATTCTGGGCAATGTATTGCCAGAAGTGATGGCAACATCCGGTACACCCCAACAGCGAGGGGAGGCCCCCGAAGTGAACGCGCAGACAACCCACCGGGCCCCGACGGCCCACCTGAACACCGCGGGCACGGGCCGGATGCCCGCCGCCGTGCACGCCGTGCTCGCCGACTGCACGGCGCGCGACGACCGCTTCGGGCCCTACGTGCTGGAGGAGAGCCTCGGCCCCGTCCTCGACACCGGCATCCACGAGCGCCTCGGCGCCCTGCTCGGCGTCCCGGCCCGGCACACCGCCCTGTTCACCGGCGCGGCCGACGGCTTCGACTCCTTCGTCTCGCGCCTCCCGCTCGGCCCCGGCGACCGGATCTGGACCACCCCGCACGAGGGCGTGGCCCACCTGGCCACGCTCGTCGCCCTGCGCGAGCGCACCCGGTGCACCCTCGAAGTCGTGCCGCTGCGCGAGGACGGCGACCTCGACCTCGACTGGATGCGCGAGCACCTCGACGAGAACGTCGCACTCGTCTCCGTCGTCCACGTCTCCTCGGCCTGCGGAACCGTCAACCCGGTCGAGGCCGTCGGCCGGCTCCTCGCCCCCCACCGCGCGCTGTACGCCGTCGACGCGTCCCACTCCGTCGGCCAGCTCCCCGTCGACGCCGCGCGCATCGGCTGCGCCCTGCTCACCGCCGACGGGTGGCGGTTCCTGCGCGGCCCGGACGGCATCGGGTTCGGCTACGTGGACCCGGGCCTGGGGGAGTCGCTCGCGCGGCCGCCCGTCGCCCCCGCCGTCGCCGCGCTGCACGAGGCCCTCGTCCGGCACGAGGCGGATGCGTCCCACCCGTACGAGAGCCTCCTGCCGCGGCTGCGTGCCGCGGTCGGCCGGCTGCCCGGGATCCGGCTGCTCGCCCCGGGGCGGGAGCAGGCCGGGATCGTGGGCTTCCGCCACGACGAGGTGCCCGCCGCCCTCATCCGCCGCGGGCTGGCCCGGCGCGGGGTGGTCGTGCGCAAGGCGGTCGCGCAGGAGACCCCGCTGCACCCGGCCTCGGCCGCCGGTGCCACGGCCGTCGGCGCCTCCGTCCACCACGACAACACCCCCGCGGACATCGACCGCTTCGCGCTCGCCCTGCGGGAGGTGCTGCGCGAGGAGCGGCCGGCCGTCACCGCGTCGGCCGCGGTCCCCGCCCGCCGGGCACTCGTGGCGGTGGAGAGCGCCTGAGGTACCCGGGCCCACACCAGGAAGCCGAGGGCCGCCGTGCACAGCACGGTGCGCCACCGGTTGGCGGGAACCCAGCGCTGTTCGAACGCCCGGCGTACGGCGGCGGGGTCGGCGGTCCTCTCGACCGGCCCGGCCGCCTCCAGGGCGTTGTTGAGCGGGATGTTCACCCGCCCCGTCACCGCCGGCGCGAGCGCGTGGGCGACGAGCGCCCCGACGAGCGGGGCCAACGCGCCGTGCCCGTGCCCGTCGGCGGGCAGGTGCGGGGCCGGCGCCAGTCCCGTGAAGAGGGGGCGCCGAGGAAGGCGAGCAGGAACCGGCCGCCCAGGATGGCGACGTTGACCCGCTGCATCACCGCGATGAGGGTCCGGTCGTCCGACCGCTTCAGGGCCGGCATGACCGAGACGTCGAAGGCGAAGAACGGCCCCGCGACCAGGCCCGTGGCGAGGGTCGCCGCGACGAGCGACGCGAGCCGCGCGAGATCCATGTCCGCTTCCTCCGATTCCCCCTCATTGCTCCCGCCGGTCAGGGAAAGGTCATCAAGGTCACCAAGGTCATCGAATGGTCAAGTCGGCCGATCGTAAGGGCCTCAGGACCCGGTGTCGCGTGGGATTCGAGTGTCCTTCCAAGGCCTCTTGAGCCCCGCCCGCGACGGTGGCTGGAATCCGGCCGCAGACCTGGAGGAGCCACATGACCATCATCGACGCGCCACCCATACCCGCCCAGGACCGTGCCGCGGAACTGGCCGAGATCAAGGCCCAGGTGCTCGCCGGGCCGGACGAGCGGGCCACCGAACGCCAGCACTCCAAGGGCAAGCTGACCGCCCGCGAGCGGATCGACCTGCTGCTCGACCCGGACTCGTTCCACGAGATCGAGGCCCTGCGCAGACACCGCGCGACCGGTTTCGGACTGGAAGCCAAGCGCCCCTACACCGATGGTGTGATCACCGGCTGGGGCACCGTGGACGGCCGCACGGTCTTCGTGTACGCGCACGACTTCCGGATCTTCGGCGGGGCGCTCGGCGAGGCCCACGCCACGAAGATCCACAAGATCATGGACATGGCCCTCGCGGCCGGCGCCCCGCTCGTCTCGCTCAACGACGGCGCGGGCGCCCGTATCCAGGAAGGCGTCTCCGCGCTGGCCGGCTACGGAGGCATCTTCCAGCGCAACACCAAGGCCTCGGGAGTCATCCCGCAGATCTCGGTCATGCTCGGACCGTGCGCGGGCGGCGCCGCCTACTCCCCGGCGCTCACGGACTTCATCTTCATGGTCCGCGACACCTCGCAGATGTTCATCACCGGCCCCGACGTCGTACGGGCCGTCACCGGCGAGGAGATCACCCAGAACGGCCTCGGCGGCGCCGACGTGCACGCGGGCACCTCCGGGGTGGCCGCCTTCGCGTACGACGACGAGGAGACCTGCCTGGAGGAGGTGCGCCACCTGATCTCGCTGCTGCCCGCCAACAACCGCGAGATGGCGCCCCACGAGGCCACCGACGACCCCGCGGACCGGCGCACCGACGCCCTCAGCGGCATCGTCCCGGTCAACCCGCAGCAGGCGTACGACATCCGCAAGGTCATCGAGGAGATCGTCGACGACGGCGACTACTTCGAGGTCCAGTCGGCCTGGGCGAGCAACGTCGTGGTCGCCCTCGCCCGGATGGACGGGCACGTCACCGGCTTCATCGCCAACCAGCCCGCCAGCTACGCGGGCGTCCTGGACATCCACGCCTCGGAGAAGGCGGCGCGCTTCGTGCAGTTCTGCGACGCCTTCAACATCCCGCTGGTCACCCTGGTGGACGTGCCCGGCTTCCTGCCCGGCGTGGACCAGGAGCACGGCGGGATCATCCGGCACGGCGCGAAGCTGCTGTACGCGTACTGCAACGCCACCGTGCCCCGGATCTCGCTGGTGCTGCGCAAGGCGTACGGCGGCGCGTACATCGTCATGGACTCGCGGTCCATCGGTGCGGACCTGGCGCTGGCCTGGCCGACCAACGAGATCGCGGTGATGGGCGCCGAGGGCGCGGCCAACGTCATCTTCCGCCGCGAGATCGCCGCCGCGGACGACCCCGACGCGATGCGCGCGCAGAAGATCAAGGAGTACACCACCGAGCTGATGCACCCGTACTACGCGGCCGAGCGCGGCCTCGTCGACGACGTCATCGACCAGGGCGAGACCCGTTCGGTGCTCGTCGGGGCGCTCGCGATGCTCCGCACCAAGTACGCCGACCTGCCGTCGCGCAAGCACGGCAACCCGCCGGTATGACGGCGGCGGAGCGGGCCCCGGACGGTGAGCGGGCCGCGGGGCAGGCCCCGGAGCCGTGGCGGATCACCGGCGGGAAGCCCGACGCGGCGGAGACGGCCGCCGTGATGGCGGTCCTGACGGCCTTGTTGAGCAGGTCCGAAGACCCGGGAACGGAGCAGCCGCGCACGGTAGCCTCCGGCTGGGACCGGATCCGGACCAGTGAATTCCGCCATGCCGGGAGCTGGCGCCGACCAGCCTGAGCGGGCGCCGGCCGGCCTGAGCCGACGCCGGCCCGACCCACAGAAGGAGCAGATCGTGAAGGACCCGAAGGACCGGCTGGACGCACTGCGCGCCGACATCGAACGCCGCAACCCCGCCCAGCCCGAGTTCCACCAGGCGGTACGGGAGGTCCTGGACACCCTGGCCCCCGTGTTCGCGGCGCGACCCGAGTACGCGGAGGCGGGGCTCGTCGAGCGGCTCGTGGAGCCCGAGCGGCAGATCATCTTCCGGGTCCCCTGGCAGGACGACCACGGTCACGTCCACGTCAACCGCGGCTACCGCATCGAGTTCAACAGCGCGCTCGGACCGTACAAGGGGGGCCTGCGCTTTCACCCGTCCGTGGACATCGGCGTGGTGAAGTTCCTCGGCTTCGAGCAGATCTTCAAGAACGCGCTGACCGGCCTCGGCATCGGTGGCGGCAAGGGCGGCAGCGACTTCGACCCGCACGGCAGGTCGGACTCCGAGGTCATGCGCTTCTGCCAGTCCTTCATGACCGAACTCCACCGCCACATCGGCGAGCACACCGACGTCCCGGCCGGCGACATCGGCGTCGGCGGCCGGGAGATCGGCTACCTCTTCGGCCAGTACCGGCGCATCACCAACCGCTGGGAGGCCGGCGTGCTGACCGGCAAGGGCCGCGGCTGGGGCGGCTCCGCGATCCGCCCCCAGGCCACCGGCTACGGCAGCGTGCTCTTCGCCGCCGAGATGCTGGAGCGCCGCGGGGCCGCCCTGGACGGGCTCACCGCCGTCGTCTCCGGTTCCGGCAACGTGGCGGTCCACACCATCGAGAAGCTCCAGCAGCTGGGCGCCAACCCGCTGACGGCCTCCGACTCCCGGGGCTACGTCGTCGACGACAAGGGCATCGACCTCGCCCTGCTCAAGCAGATCAAGGAGGTCGAGCGGGGGCGGGTGAGCGAGTACGCCGAGCGCCGCGGTTCCTCCGCCCGCTACGTCCCCGGCGGCCGGGTGTGGGAGGTCCCGGCGGACGTGGCCTTCCCGTCGGCCACGCAGAACGAACTGACCGCGCAGGACGCCCGGCTGCTGATCGCGAACGGGGTCCGCGCGGTATCGGAGGGCGCCAACATGCCCACCACCCCCGACGCCGTCCGCCTCCTGCAGGAAGCCGGAGTCGCCTTCGGCCCGGGCAAGGCGGCGAACGCGGGCGGAGTCGCGGTCAGCGCCCTGGAGATGAGCCAGAACGCCGGCCGGGTGGCCTGGAGCGCGGAGCGCGTCGAGGACGAACTCGCCTCGATCATGCGCGACATCCACGAGGTCTCGTACGAGACGGCCGCCCGCTACGGCGCGCCGGGCGACTACGTGACGGGCGCGAACATCGCCGGCTTCGAGCGGGTGGCGGACGCGATGCTGGCCCAGGGCGTGATCTGACGCCGGTGGCCGGTGGCCGGTGGGCGGGGTACGGCCTGCGCCGTACCCTGGCCCCGACCAGCCACATCGCACACCGCAGGGGGACGCCGCCCGTGCTCACCGCACTCACCGGCACATACGGAGACCGCCCGGACGCCGTCCGCGTCGCCGGCCGCACCGCCTCGTACGAGGAACTCCTCGGCGCGGCCCGGGCCGTGGCCGCGGACGTCGCCGGCGCCCCGGCCTTCGCCGTCACCGCGACCCCCACCCTCGAGATTGTCGCCGCCGCGGTCGGCGCACTGCTGGCCGGCGTGCCCCTCGTACCGCTGCCGCCCGACGCCGGCCCGGCCGAACGCGAGCACATCCTGCGGGACTCGGGCGCCGAGCTCCTCGACGTCGACTTCGCCCGGCGCTCCGACCGGACCCCCGCGTCCGCCGCGGCCCCCGGCGATCCGGCCCTCGTCCTCTACACCTCCGGCACCACCGGGCCGCCCAAGGGCGTCGTCCTGTCCGCCGCGGCGATCACCGCCGATCTCGACGCCCTCGCCGAAGCCTGGCAGTGGAGCTCCGAGGACACCCTCGTGCACGGGCTGCCGCTGTTCCACGTGCACGGGCTCGTCCTCGGCGTCCTCGGCGCCCTGCGCACCGGGAGCCGGCTGGTGCACACCGGCCGCCCCACCCCCGAGGCCTACGCCGAGGCCGCCGGCAGCCTCTACTTCGGGGTCCCCACCGTCTGGTCCCGCGTCGCCCGCGCCCCGCGGGAGGCCGCCGCGCTCGCGGGCGCCCGCCTGCTCGTCTCCGGCAGCGCCGCGCTGCCCGCGCCCGTCTTCCGGGACCTGGAACGCCTCACCGGCCTGCGTCCCGTGGAGCGCTACGGGATGACCGAGACGCTGATCACCCTCAGCGGCCGCGCGGGCGGCGCGGTCCGCCCGGGCACGGTCGGCACCCCGCTGCCCGGCATCCGTACCCGCATCGTCGCCGAGCCGGGCGCCGAGATCGGCGAACTCCAGCTCACCGGGCCGACGTTGTTCTCCGGCTACCTGGGCCGTCCGGAGGCCACGGCCGCCGCGTACACCGAGGACGGGTGGTTCCGTACGGGCGACATCGCGGCCGTCGACGCGTCCGACGGGGTCCACCGCATCGTGGGCCGCGCCTCCATCGACATGATCAAGTCGGGCGGCTACCGGATCGGCGCCGGCGAGATCGAGAACGCCCTGCTGGACCACCCCAAGGTCACCGAGGCCGCGGTGGTCGGCGTCCCGGACGCCGACCTGGGCCAGCGCATCGTCGCCTTCGTCGTCGCGGAAGGGGTCACCGGAGCCGAACTGACCGACTTCGTCGCCGCGCACCTGTCGGTGCACAAGCGCCCGCGCGAGGTCCGCTTCGTCTCCGCCGTCCCGCGCAACGCCATGGGCAAGCCGCAGAAGAAACTGCTGCTGACGGACGAGTTCTAGGTTTCGCCGGCCGCCGCGGCGCGGGGCACCAGGTGCCGGGCCAGGACTTCCAGGGCGCCGGCCACCTGGGCCTGCGCCGCGGCGTCGCCGAGCGCCTTGGCGAGGGCCTCCTCGACCTTGGAGGTGCCGGCGGCCCGTACGGCGGCCACCCGCGCGGACGTCCCGGGCGCCGGGCGGACCAGGGTCCGGCGGCGGTCGGCGGGGTCGGGGGCCGTCTCCACGGAGCCGGCCTCCCGCAGGCGGGCCACGGCGCCCGAGACCTGACTCTGCGGCAGGCCCGTGCGCTGGGCCGTCTCGCCCACGGTGGTGTCCGGGTGCGCGGCGATGTCCCCGGCCACGATGACCACGGAGCGGGTGCCGCCGGCGTACTGGCCGGATCCGCCGGGGGGTTCGGGCAGGGCCTCCTCGCCGAGCTTCATCAGGGCGCGGCCGAGCAGGAACAGTTCGATTCCATCCACGGACCACACGCTACCGCAGACGCATCGATCCTGATTCATCGCTATTGATGTATCTGTTTCGATGGGTTAGCCTGATCGCAGAGAGGGAGATCCGAAGCGATAAGCGACACACGAAGAGGGAGCCACCATGTCCATGTCCATGTCCATGCCCATGTCCTGCACGGCTGCGCCCACCGCCACCGCCACCACCGGGACCCTGCCGGTGCCCGGCGCCGCCCTGCACTACCGACTCGAGGGCTCGGGACCGCTGTTGGTCATCGCGCAGAGCGGCGAGGGGGACGCCGACCGCACCGTCGACCTGGTACCGCACCTCGCCGGGGACTTCACCGTCCTGACCTACGACCGCCGGGGCCTCTCCCGCAGCCGGCTCGACGAGCCCGGGCGGACCACCTCCCTCGCCGAGCACGCCGAGGACCTGCACCGGCTGCTGGCCTCCCTCACCGACGAGCCCGCCCTGATGCTCGGCTGCAGCTTCGGCGCCGTCATCGGACTGCACCTGGCCGTCCGGCACCCGGGGCGGGTCGCCACCCTCGTCGCCCACGAGCCGGTCGCCCCGCGGCTGCTGCCCGCGGCCGACCGCGTCCGCCACGAGGCGGAGCTGACGGAACTCCAGGAGATACACCGCTCGGGCGGCCTCGGCGCCGTCTTCCCGGAGATGGCCCGGGTCGTCGGCATAGACCTGTCCCGCCCCGACACCGAGCCCGGCCTCACCCCGCAGCCCCTGGACGACCGGCGCCGCGCCAATTTCGCGTACTTCGTCGAGCACGACTTCTCGGCGGTCATCCAGGACACCGCCCTCGACCCGCGGGCCCTCGCCGCCACCACCACGCGGATCGTCCCGGCCGTGGGCGCGGCCACCCCCTCCACCGTCTTCGACCGCCGGTGCGCCACGGCTCTGGCGGATCTGCTGGGCACGGAGATACGCAGCTTCCCGGGCGGGCACAACGGCAACACCACCCACCCGAGGGCGTACGCGGCCGTGCTGCGCGCACTGTTCACCGCGCCGTGACGCGGGGAAACCAAGTGGGCAGGTGGGGCGACTGTGAGTAACTTGCTCGCATGGACCCAACGGCTGGCGATGCCAGAAGCGATCAGCGTGCCCTGATAGCCGCCGGCATCACCGTCGTGCTGTGGGCCTCCGCCTTCGTGGCGATCCGTTCCTCGGCCGCCCATTTCAGCCCCGGAGCACTGGCGTTGGGCCGGCTGCTGACGGCCTCGATCGCGCTCGGGATCGTCCTGCTCGTCAAGCGCGTACCGCTGCCCGCCCGCGAGGCATGGCCCGGCATCCTGGCCTCCGGGGTGCTCTGGTTCGGCCTGTACATGGTGACGCTGAACTGGGGCGAGCAGCTCGTGGACGCCGGGACGGCGGCCATGGTCGTCAACATCGGACCGATCGTGATCGCCCTGCTCAGCGGCTGGCTGCTCAAGGAGGGCTTCCCGCCGATGCTGCTGGCGGGGATGGGGGTCTCCTTCGCGGGCGCCGCCGTGGTGGGCGTGTCCACCTCCAGCGGCGAATCCGCCTCACTGTCCGGCGTGCTGCTCTGTCTTGTCGCGGCCCTCGCCTACGGGGCCGGGGTGGTCTCGCAGAAGCCGGCGCTGAAGCACGCCGGTCCGGTCCAGGTGACGACGTACGGCTGCTTCGTCGGCACGGCCGTCACCCTCCCCTTCGCCTGGCAGCTCGTCGCCGAACTGCCCGACGCCCCGCTCAGTGCCACCCTCAACATGGTCTACCTGGGGCTGTTCCCGACGGCCCTGGCCTTCACCACGTGGACGTACGCGCTCGCGCGGACCACCGCCGGGAAGATGGGCGCGACCACCTACGCGGTGCCGGCCCTCGTCGTACTGATCGCCTGGGTCGCCCTCGACGAGATCCCCGGCTGGCTGACCCTGCTGGGCGGGGCGATCTGCCTGGCCGGCGTCGCGGTCTCCCGCAGGCGCCCCGCCGCGCCGCCGCCCGCCCCGCCGGGCGGCGGGGAACCGGTGCGGACCGCCGACTGACCTCCGCACCTGCCGCCGTACCGCTGCCCGCACCTCCAGGAGAACGACATGAACCGCACCGCCGCCGCCGAAGCCCAGTACCAGCGGGGCGTCGTCTTCCGGGACCTGCACGCCGGGCCGCGTCCCTTCGTCGTGCCGAACCCCTGGGACGCGGGCACCGCCCGGCTCCTGGCGGGCTTCGGCTTCGCCGCCCTGGCCACCACCGGGGCCGGACTCGCCCACAGCCTCGGGCGGCCCGACGGTGCGAACCGGGTCGGCCGCGCCGAGATCCTCGCCAATGCCCGCGCGATCGTGGACGCCACCGGCCTGCCGGTGACCGCCGACCTGGAGAGCGGCTTCGGGGAGCGCCCCGACGACGTCGCCGAGACCATCCGGCTCGCCGCCGAGGCCGGCCTGGTCGGCGGCTCCATCGAGGACTCCACCGGCCGCGACGAGGACCCGGTGCGCCCGCTCGGCGAAGCCGTGGAACGGGTCGCGGCCGCCGTCGAGGCGGCCGGGCGGCTGGACTTCCCCTTCACCGTCACCGCCCGCGCCGAGAACTTCTTCCAGGGCCGCCCCGACCTCGACGACACCATCCGCCGCCTCCAGGCCTACGAGGCGGCCGGCGCCGACGTGCTCTACGCCCCGGCCCTGCCGGACGCCGCCGCCGTCCGCGCCGTCTGCTCCGCGCTCTCCCGCCCCGTCAACGTCCTGATGGGCGGCGCCCTGAAGCTCTCCGTCGCCGACCTCGGCGCCCTGGGCGTGCGCCGCATCAGCACCGGCTCCGCCCTCTCCCGCACCGCCCTGGGCGCCCTCACCCGCGCCGCCCGCGAAATCACCGAACACGGCACCTTCGCCTTCGGCGCGGACGCCCTGCCGTACGCCGAGGTCAACGAGCTGTTGGAGTAGGGGCGTCGGTGTAGCCGAGGCGGCGGTTCATGGCTAGTGCTGTGGCCGGGAAGGTTTGCCGGGTCGCGGTGTCCGGTGCGGTGCATCG
>NZ_JBHWVJ010000113.1:0-13093 GCF_042736725.1 Streptomyces sp. NPDC060028
ACCGTACCCATCCGGGTCTTCGACCACCGGGTGCCCGGAGTGGGCTCCACCCTGCGGCGGCATCGGCCGAATCGTCCGGGCCCCACAGGTACCCGCTGGACCCGACCGGCCCGGTGGTGCCGTCCTTGACCAGCGGATCCCGCCACCAGGACGGGCCGCCCGGGGTGGGCGGCGCCTGCGTCTCGGGCGGCGCCTTCGTCTCCGCCGCGGCGGTGCGGTGCGCGGCCGCCGCGGGTGCCTGCGCCTGCGGGGCGGGGGCGCTGCGGCGGCGCTGCGACCAGTACGAGGCCCCGCCCAGCGCGAGCACGACCAGGACGGAGAAGACCGCCAGCCCGCCGTTGTCCAGCATCGACAGGAACAGCGCGCAGCCCACCAGCGCGGCGAACACCGCCGCCAGGGTCGCGCCCTCGACCCGGCCCGTCAGCAGCTTCTTGGCCTCGCTGTCGTCCTCGCCCTCCAGGGGCAGCAGCAGCCACGCGAAGCCGTAGAAGATCAGGCCGACGCCGCCGGTGACCGCGAGCACGCCCAGCACGATCCGGAAGACGACCGGGTCCAGGTCGAAGTACCGGCCCAGGCCACCGCACACGCCGGCCAGTACCTTGTCGCGCTTGCCGCGGCGCAGCGGCGGACGCTCGGCAGGCGGCGGGGCGGCGGCGCCGGACCCGGCCGGCGGGGTGTCGTGCACTTCGGTCATGCGTCCATGGTGACGGGCCGCCGACCCTCCGGGCATCCGGCCCGACCCTGGGACAACCCTGATATCCCCCGGACAGAAGTGGGGGGCCGCCCTGATGCCGGGCGGCCCCCGCGCGTGTGACCATCGGTGACATGCCCGCCGTCGCCGCCCCCCGTATCCCGCACGCACCCGATTCCGACGAAGTCCCGCAGCGCAAGCTCTACCGCAGCGCCGACGGACGGATGCTCGGCGGCGTCGCGCGCGGACTCGCCGGGCACCTCGGACTGCCCGTCATCTGGGTACGGCTCGCCTTCCTGCTGCTGTTCATGTGGGGCGACGGCCTCGGCATCCTGCTGTACGCCGCGTTCTGGGTGTTCGTACCGCTCGGCGTCGGAGGCCGCACCGGGCACCGCTCCTTCTTCGAGACCCTCCCCGACGGCACGCGCCGTCTGCGCAAGCCCGAGCGCGGCCAGATCACCGCCGTGATCGCCTTGTGCATCGGCGCCGGCATCTTCATCTCCAAGGTCCAGCTCGGCGGCGCGTCCGGCCGTTACGTGTGGCCGACGCTGCTGGTCGGGGCCGGGGTGGTCCTCGTATGGCGCCAGGCCGACAACGCCCGCCGCGCCCACTGGAACGAGGCCGTCGGCCGCCACGGGCGGCTGTTCCAGGTCGCCCGCGCGCTCGCGGGCGTCGCGCTGGTCGGCGTGGGCCTCACCGTGTTCATCGTCGTGCGCGGCTCCGCGGCCCAGCTGGGCAACGTGCTCACCGCCACCCTCGCCGTCCTCGTCGGCGTCGCCCTGCTCGCCGGACCCTGGCTGATCCGGATGACCCAGGACCTCTCCGAGGAGCGCCTGATGCGCATCCGCGCCCAGGAGCGCGCCGAGGTCGCCGCCCACGTCCACGACTCCGTCCTGCACACCCTCACCCTGATCCAGCGCAACGCCGAGGACGTCGGGGAGGTACGCCGCCTCGCGCGGGCCCAGGAGCGGGAGCTGCGGAACTGGCTGTACAAGCCCGAGGGCACCGGCAAGGACGAGGCCGAGGAACCGGCGACGCTGGCCGAGGCCGTGAAGAAGACCGCCGCCGAGGTGGAGGACCACCACGGCGTCCCCATCGAGGTCGTCGTCGTCGGCGACTGCCCGCTCGACGACAGGCTGGGCGCACAGATCCAGGCCGCGCGCGAGGCGATGGTCAACGCCGCCAAGTACGGTGGCGAGGGCGGGCCGGTGCAGGTGTACGCCGAAGTGGAGGGCCGGACGGTGTTCGTGTCCGTACGCGACCGCGGACCGGGCTTCGACATCGACGCGGTACCGGACGACCGGATGGGCGTACGAGAATCGATCATCGGCCGGATGCAGCGCAACGGCGGGACCGCGCGGCTGCGGTCCGCGCCCGACGGCGGCACGGAAGTCGAGCTGGAGATGGAGAGGGCGGCAACGGCATGACCGAGACCGAGGGCAGCGCTGTGACGGAGACCAGGAGGGTCCGGGTGGTGCTCGTCGACGACCACCGGATGTTCCGTACGGGCGTGCAGGCGGAGATCGGCGAGACCGGGCGGACCGGGGTCGAGGTCGTCGGCGAGGCGGCCGACGTGGACCAGGCCGTCACCGTCATCACCGCCACCCGCCCCGAGGTGGTGCTCCTGGACGTGCACCTGCCCGGCGGCGGCGGCGTCGAGGTGCTGCGCCGCTGCGCCCCGCTGATGACGGCGGCCGAGAACCCGGTGCGGTTCCTGGCCCTGTCGGTGTCGGACGCGGCCGAGGACGTCATCGGGGTCATCCGGGGCGGCGCGCGCGGGTACGTCACCAAGACCATCACCGGCACCGACCTGGTGGACTCGGTCTTCCGGGTGCAGGACGGGGACGCGGTGTTCTCGCCGCGGCTGGCCGGCTTCGTGCTCGACGCCTTCGCCTCGACGGACGCGCCCCCCGTGGACGAGGACCTGGACCGGCTCACGCAGCGCGAGCGCGAGGTGCTGCGGCTGATCGCGCGCGGGTACGCGTACAAGGAGATCGCCAAACAGCTCTTCATCTCGGTGAAGACGGTGGAATCGCACGTCTCGGCGGTCCTCAGGAAGCTCCAGCTCTCCAACCGCCACGAACTGACCCGCTGGGCGACCGCCCGCCGGCTGGTGTGACCCGGGAGGGGCTCCCTCCCGGCCGGTGTGATCCATGCCGCAGGCGCCCAGGGCAACCGGAGCGTGTCGCGCGGCACTCTTCGTTGCCGTGATGAGCCTGACGGGGACCCCCCTTTTCGCGACGGCGGTCGCGCTGACCGCGATCGCCGTCCTCCTGCCGCTGCTGCTGTGGAGCAAGGCGCGCGGGCCCGCCGTCGTACGGGTCGCCACCCGCGCGTCGATGGTGGTGTTCGCCCAGGCCACCGCCATCGCCCTGGTGTTCATCGGGGTCAACCGGGACATGACCTTCTACGCGTCCTGGGGCGACCTGTTCGGCACCGGCAAGTACGTCACCGCCGCCCCCGATCTGGGCGCGGACGGACTCGGCGGGAAGAAGGCCGCGGAGGTCAAGGCGGAGCCGAAGGTGCACCAGGCCTTCGAGGTGGTCGACGGCCTCGGCGGGCGGGTCAGGAAGACCGAACTCGACGGCAAGGTCTCCGGGGTCAAGGGCGACGTCATGGTGTGGCTGCCGCCGCAGTACGACGACCCGGCCTACAAGGACAAGAAGTTCCCGGTGGTCGAGCTGATCCCGGGCATACCCGGGACGGGCAAGTCCTGGTTCCAGGGGCTCAAGGCGCACCAGGTGCTGGAGCCGCTGATGAAGGAGGGCAAGGTCAAGCCCTTCATCCTGGTCTCCCCGCGCGCCATGCTGCTCGGCAACGCCGACACCGGCTGCGCCAACATCCCCGGCAAGGTCAACGCGGACAGCTGGTTCAGCGTCGACGTCCGCAAGATGGTCACCGACAACTTCCGCGCCTCGGACGAGGCCCGCACCTGGGGCGTGGCCGGGTACTCGGCCGGCGCGTACTGCGCCGCCAAGCTGGCCATCGCCCACCCCGACCGCTACAGCGCGGCCGTGTCCCTGTCGGGCTACAACGACCCGGGCCAGGAGCCCTCCTCGCTGGTCGCCAAGGACCCGCAGCTGCGCGTCACACACAACCTGAAGGCCGTACTGGGGGCCGCGCCCACGCCGCCGGCGGTCTCGCTGTGGATGTCGGGGGCCGAGCAGGACGGCTACCTGTCCGGCATGGACCTCAAGGCGATCGCGAAGAACCCGACCGTGGTGCACGCGGAGAAGGTGGCCGGCGGCCACAACCTCGAGTCGTGGTCGAAGCAGCTGCCGCAGACCTTCCAGTGGCTCACCGGTGTGGTCAAGGCGCCGTAACGGCCGTCACGCCGGGCGGGAGGCTCCGGCCCACGGCATCGAGTCGATCGGGGCCACGCGGACCGTCGAGCCGGGCCGGGGGGCGTGGATCATCTGGCCGTTGCCGATGTACATGCCGACGTGGGTGACCCCGGAGTAGAAGAACACCAGGTCGCCGGGGGCCAGCTGGTCGCGCGAGACCCGCTGCCCGGCGTTGATCTGGGTGTAGGTGGTGCGGGGCAGCGAGACCCCGGCCGCGCGCCAGGACGCCTGGGTCAGGCCCGAGCAGTCGAAGGAACCCGGCCCCGTCGCGCCCCAGACGTACGGCTTGCCGATCGCCCCGTACGCGAAGGCCACGGCGCGGGCGGCCCGCGAACCATCGGAGGGCGCCGGGGCCGTGTGCTGCCCGTCGGCGGGGGCGCTGCCGGCGGACCGGGCCTCGTACGCGGCCCGCTCCTCGGCGGTGAGCCGGGCCAGCAACTGCCGGGCGGCGGCGAGCTTCCCCTCGATCTCGGCCTTGCGGTCGGCGAGTTCGTCCTGCCGGGCGCGCAGGTCGGCCAGCCGTCCGGCGGCCCGGTCCTCGAGCTGCCCGACCTCGTCGAGCCGGTGGCGTACGGAGGAGATCGCGGCGGCGTTGCGGTCCCCGGCGCGGGTGATGAAGGAGGCCCGGTCCAGGTACTCCTGCGGGTCGTCGGCCATCGCCAGCTGGACGGCGGCGCCCAGGGTGCCGTTGCGGTACTGGGTGGCGGCGAGCGAACCGAGCGCGCTGCGGGCGGTGTTGAGCTGGTCGGTCTTGCGGGCGGTCTCGTCGCGCAGGTCGGTCAGCGCGCGCTGGGCCTCGTCGGCCTTCTCCTTCGCCCCGTTGTACCGGTCGGTCGCGGCCTCGGCCCCCTCGTAGAGCCGGTCCACCTCCGCCTTGACCTGGGAGGGCGTCGGCTGGGTGTCGGCCTGGGAGGTGCCTTCGAACGCGGTGGCGGTGGCAGCGCCCGCGAGGGCGAGGGTGGCGGCGGTCGTCCGTACGGTGCCGCCGGAGAGCGGGCGCTGCCTGGGCTTTCGATGACTGGCCACGAGGGCCTCACGTCCTTCTTCTCCCGGTGCCTGTCGGCACGTGCCCGGTGCTTGGAGGAGGACGCTAGACCCGAAGGTAACGGTCGGATGACGAGATGATCGTAAGTGGCCCGATGCGGCCGAAACTGTCGCTTCCGTATCGCGGTGAGGTCAGTGCCAGAGGACGGCGATGAAGATATTGACCATGGTCAGCCCGCCGACCGCACCGAACAGGGCCTTGTCCACCCGCTCCTCGTCGCGCTTGACGTAGACGAGGGCGAGGACCACGAAGAGGATCGCGAGCTTCACGCCGATCTTGATGTGGTCGAGGTGGCCGCCGTCCATCTGGCGGAAGCCGACGAGCAGGACGCCCGTGACGAGCATGGTCAGCGCGCCGTGCAGCATCGCCGGCACGAAGCGGGCGGTGCCCGCGCCCATCGCCTTCATCTGGGTCAGGAACCCGCCGAGGAGCGAGGCTATCCCGATGATGTGCAGGCCGAGGAAGACGTTGATCAATACAGTCATGGCCTCGAGCGTACGGGGCGGCCGGCGGCGGGTTTGCGGCGGGTTGCTACTGGTTTGCGGGGGTTCAGCCGAGGAACTTCACCAGCGCCGCCGTGACCGCCTCCGGCCGCTCCTCCGGGAGGTAGTGCCCGCTGCCGTCGATGCGCACGACCTGTGTGTCGGTGCCCAGTTCCGGCACCGCGCGGGTCAGCAGCTCGTAGTTGCTGAATTCGCCGCCGAGGGCGAGCAGCGGCGTGGTCACCGGGGCGTAGCCGGCGAGGTCGGCGATGTCCTGGGTGAAGGCCCGGTACCAGTCGTTGCTCGCCCGGATCGCCTCCGGGGAGTCGTAGGCGGCCGCGTACACCGCCCGGGAGTGGGAGTCGATGGTGGCGGGGTCGGTGGCGGCGCGGGAGAACAGCCAGTCCAGCAGGACGTGGTAGCGGCCGGCGAGCAGCTGCTCGGGCAGGTCCTGCACCTGGTTGAAGGCGAACCACCACTTGTGGATCCGCCCCGGCTCGGGGAGCAGCGGCTGCCGGGCCCAGTTGGGGTCGGGGTGCGCGACGTCGAGCAGGGCGACCCGGCCGGTGGCCTCGGGGTGGTTGGCGGCGTGGGCGTAGGCGACCATCGCGCCGATGTCGTGACCGGCGATGTGGGCGGATCCGATGTTGAGGTGGGCGAGCAGGGCGCGGATGTCGGCGGCCATCGTCTTCTTGTCGTAGCCGCCCTCGGGCTTGGCGGAGCCGCCCATGCCGCGCAGGTCGACGGCGATCACCCGGAACCGGCGGCCCAGCTCCGGCAGCACCTTGTGCCACTGCCACCAGGTCTGCGGCCAGCCGCCGAGCAGGACGAGCGGCTCGCCGTCGCCGCCGTTGGTCACGTAGTGCAGGCGCGTCCCGTTGACCTCGGCGTGGTGGCTGGAAAAACCGCCGTCGAGGGACGCGGCGAGTGCGGCGTCGTCGAGGGGGGTAGCGGTGTCGGGCATGGGGTGTCCTCACGGGGCTGGGTGTGCGGTGCGGGCGGCGCGGCCGTGTGTGCCGTCCGACCGTTCGAAGATTTCGTACGGTTGGACTGTACGAGATCTTCGTACGGTCTGGCAATGGCGTCGGGTACATCCGTACGAGTTCTGCGTACAGTGAGGGCATGCCTGCCGCTGCCGAGCTGACCCACCCCACCGCCGACCGCCTCGAACTCGTCGAGGTCCTCGCCGCGCTCGGCCACCCCGTCCGGCTGGAGATCGTCCGCAAACTCGCCTCCGGCGAGGCGGCCTTCTGTGGCGAGGTCGTCCCGGACCTGCCCAGGTCGAGCGTCACGCACCACCTCAGGACGCTGCGCGAGAGCGGGGTGATCTGCCAGCAGCCCCAGGGCCGCAAGCTCTACCTCGTGCTGCGCAGGGACGACCTGGAGCAGCGCTTCCCGGGGCTGCTGGAGCTCGTGCTCGGCTGAACCGGCCGGCGGCCCGCCCCGGTCGGCGCGGCCGGGCGGTCCCGGCCTCGGATCCGCTTCGAATCGCCTCCGATTCGCTCGATTTTCCGGGCCCGGGACCGACTGTCGGTCCCGCCCCCTAGACTCGGAAGGCGATGAGCAGCCTCTTTGACGACAGTTTCCTGGCGGACCTCTCCCCCTCCGACGAGGTCCCGCCGCCGCCCGAGGACCACCCCGCCCCGGACACGGGCGCGGACGACCTCTTCGGCGGCCGGTTCGACGTACCCATGTCCGGGGACGCGTACTACCGGGACGGCGCCCCCAGGCCCGTCATCGACCCGGCGACGCTCCTGCACGGGCTGAACGAGCAGCAGGCCGCGGCCGTGGTGCACGCGGGATCGCCGCTGCTCATCGTGGCCGGCGCCGGTTCCGGCAAGACCCGGGTGCTGACCCACCGCATCGGACACCTGCTGTCCGCGCGCGGCGTCCACCCCGGCCAGATCCTGGCGATCACCTTCACCAACAAGGCCGCCGGCGAGATGAAGGAGCGCGTCGAGAGCCTGGTCGGGCCGCGCGCCAACGCCATGTGGGTGTCCACCTTCCACAGCGCCTGCGTCCGCATCCTGCGCCGCGAGTCCAAGCGGCTCGGCTTCACGTCCTCGTTCTCGATCTACGACGCGGCCGACTCGAAGCGCCTGATGGCGCTCGTCTGCCGCGACCTGGACCTGGACCCGAAGAAGTTCCCGCCCAAGGCCTTCAGCGCCAAGATCTCGAACCTGAAGAACGAGCTGATCGACGAGGACGCCTTCGCGGGTCAGGCCGTGGACGGTTTCGAGAAGACGCTGGCCCAGGCGTACGCGATGTACCAGGGGCGGCTGCGCGAGGCGAACGCGCTCGACTTCGACGACATCATCATGACCACGGTGCACCTGCTCCAGGCGTTCCCGGACGTCGCCGAGCACTACCGTCGCCGCTTCCGGCACGTACTGGTCGACGAGTACCAGGACACCAACCACGCCCAGTACACGCTGGTGCGCGAGCTCGTCGGCACCGGCTATCCGGACCTGCCGCCCGCCGAGCTGTGCGTGGTGGGCGACGCCGACCAGTCGATCTACGCCTTCCGCGGCGCGACCATCCGCAACATCCTCCGGTTCGAAGAGGACTACGCGGACGCGACGACGATCCTGCTGGAGCAGAACTACCGCTCCACGCAGACGATCCTGTCGGCCGCCAACGCGGTGATCGAGCGCAACGAGAACCGCCGGGCCAAGAACCTGTGGACCCAGGCCGGTACGGGCGCGGGCATCACCGGCTACGTCGCGGACACCGAGCACGACGAGGCGCAGTTCGTCGCCGACGAGATCGACCGGCTGACGGACGCGGGCGACGCCAAGGCCGGCGACGTCGCGATCTTCTACCGGACCAACGCGCAGTCCCGCGTGTTCGAGGAGATCTTCATCCGCGTCGGGCTGCCCTACAAGGTCGTCGGCGGCGTCCGGTTCTACGAGCGCAAGGAGGTCCGCGACGTCCTCGCGTACCTGCGCGTACTGGCGAACCCGGAGGACAACGTCCCGCTCCGCCGCATCCTGAACGTACCCAAGCGCGGTATCGGCGAGCGGGCCGAGGCCATGATCGACGCGCTCGCCATGCGCGAGAAGATCACCTTCCCGCAGGCGCTGCGGCGCGTGGACGAGGCCTTCGGCATGGCCGCGCGCTCGACGAACG
Source organism: Streptomyces sp. NPDC060028 (assembly GCF_042736725.1). NCBI lineage: Bacteria > Bacillati > Actinomycetota > Actinomycetes > Kitasatosporales > Streptomycetaceae > Streptomyces > Streptomyces sp. NPDC060028. The sequence goes on from NZ_JBHWVJ010000113.1 coordinate 8,692, forward strand.
CGGTCAAGCGGTTCAACGTCCTGATGGAGGAGCTGCGGACCATCGTCGATTCGGGCGCGGGCCCGGCCGTGGTGCTGGAGGCGGTGCTGGAGCGTACGGGCTACCTGGCCGAGCTCCAGGCCTCGACCGACCCGCAGGACGAGACGCGGATCGAGAACCTCCAGGAACTGGCGGCCGTGGCCCTGGAGTTCGAGCAGGCGCGGGAGGCCGCGGCGGCTGAAGCGGCCGAGACCGGGGCCCCGGCTCCCGGCAGCGGGACGCTCGCCGAGTTCCTGGAGCAGGTCGCGCTCGTCGCCGACTCGGACCAGATCCCGGACGAGGACACCGAAGGCACCGGCGTCATCACGCTGATGACCCTGCACACCGCCAAGGGCCTGGAGTTCCCGGTGGTCTTCCTGACCGGCATGGAGGACGGGGTCTTCCCGCACATGCGGGCGCTGGGCCAGACCAAGGAGCTGGAGGAGGAGCGCCGCCTGGCGTACGTCGGCATCACGCGTGCGCGCGAGCGGCTCTACCTGACCCGGTCGACCATGCGCAGCGCCTGGGGCACCCCCTCGTACAACCCGCCGTCGCGGTTCCTCGAGGAGATCCCGGCCGAATACCTGCAGTGGAAGCGCACGGGCGCGGCGCAGAAGCCGGCCGGCCCGATGCGCAGCTCGGGGTACGGGTCTTCGGGCGGGGGCAAGGCGACCTTCGGGACCTCGCCGGAGTCGTTCCTGTCCTCGTCGCGCACGAAGTCGGGCCCGTCCGGGTTCGCCACGCGCCGGGCGGCCGACAAGCCGGTCATCGCGCTGGTGGTCGGGGACCGGGTCACGCACGACCAGTTCGGGCTGGGCACCGTCATGGAGGTCAGGGGAGCCGGCGCGGACGCGCAGGCCACCATCGACTTCGGGGACGAGAAGCCCAAGCGGCTGCTGCTGCGTTACGCGCCGGTGCAGAAGCTGTAGCGGGGGCGGGGGGGTTCGGCTTCGGCTTCGGCGGTCTGCGCTTCGGCGGGGACCTGGGTCGGAGCCGGGCTCGGGGCCGGGGAGGCTTTAGTTCGGGTCCAGGTCGTGGCTGCGGAGCCACGGCAGGGGGTCGATCGCGGCCCCGCCGCCCGGCCGAACCTCGAAGTGGAGGTGCGGTCCGGTGGAGTTGCCCGAGTTGCCGGAGTACGCGATGACGTCGCCGGCCTTGACCTTCCCGGAGCGGATCTTGGTGCTGCTGAGGTGGCAGTACCAGGTCTCGGTGCCGTCGGCCGCGGTGACTATGGCCATGTTCCCGTAGGCGCTGTTGTACTGGGTGCGCACGGTGCCGTCGGTGGCGGCCATGACCGAGGTGCCGTAGGAGACCGGGAAGTCGATGCCGGTGTGCACGGACATCCACATGCCGCCGGCCTGCCCGAAGGTGGCGCTGAGGCCGTGCTGCTCGACGGGGATCGCGAACTTGGGGCGCGCCGCCTCCTTGGCCGCGGCCTCCTCCGCCTTCCTCTTCTTCTCGTCCTCCTGGCGCTGGTGCAGGTCGAGGCGTTCCTGCGTACGGCTCGCGCGGTCCGCGAAGTCGCCCGCGTCGGCGCTGAGCGCGACCAGTTGGGTGTCGAGCTTGCTGTTCGCCGCGACCGGCTTCACCGAGGCCGGGTCGGGCGCGGCCATGGTGGTGGTGGAGTCGTCGGCCGGCTTGTCGGCGCCGGTGAGCCCGCCCACGGAGGCGGCGGCGATTCCCGCGACGCCCATCACGCAAGCCGAGGGCACGGCCACCGTGAGCAGGGCGGAACGCTTCGCCGGGGTCCGGCGGCGGCTGTTGCCGCCGCTGCTGCTGCTCTTCGCGGCGGCGGGCTTGGCCGAGGACTTGGCCGAGGACTTCGCCGAGCCCTTGGCGCCGGCGCGGCGCGAGGCACGGGGTTCGAGCGGCGCCGCCGCGGACGTGACGGGCATGGCCTGCGTGGGCAGGTCGTGCACCGGGTCCGGGTTCGGGTCCGCGTCCGGGTCCGCGTCGCCGCCGTCTTCGACGACCTCGAACACGGCGGTCTGGCTGTAGGCCTCGGCGGCGTAGTCGTACGCGGGCTGCTGCTCGGGCTGCTGCTCGGGCTGGTACGCGTAGTCGTACGTGTACTCGTAAGCCTGGTGTTCCTGCTGGGGTTGTTCCTGCGGAACGGTGTTCCAGGCGGTGGCGTCGTAGGCGCCCGTCTCGGTACCGGCCGTGCCGTAGCCCGGCACGGACCAGTTCCCGGTCGCGGTCTGGTCCACGGAGACGGCGTCGTAGCCGAACGCCGTGGCCTGCTGGTAGTCCGTACTCGGCGTGTTCCAGGCACTCGCATCCCACTGGCCCGTGGTGTCCTCGGGGACGCCCTGGGCAGGGATGGTGGACAGGTAGCCGTCCTGGGAAGGCTGGGCGTAACTCTCCTGCGTGGTCCACGCGGTGGCGTCGTACGCACCCGTGTCATACGACCCGTAGGCAGCGTAGTTATAGCCCTGGCCCTGGGTTTCGTAGGAAACCTGCGTTTCATAGGAAACCTGCGCCGAGTCACCAGCGAAAGTGGTGGTGGAAAGGCCGTCATACCCGTAATCGGGGTACTGGCCCGACGAGGGGCGGTCGTTCACCAACTTCTCTTTCGCCTCGGCAGTGGGGGCCTGGGTGGCCGAGGAATGTGATGTTCCTCGGGGAGAGCAGTGGCGTGACTGTACCCGGCGGTTACTGGCAACGACAATCTTCCGAGGTGTTCAGGCTCGGGGGAACCGGGCATTCGGCCGTCTTTCGGTCGCTGGAAGACGCAGCCTTGGCCTTGAGTTCGAAATCCGTTCGAGTTTCCGCCGGTTGGTGTTCAGGCGACGGAGGCGGTTCCGGGGCGCGCGACCGCGGCCAGGCCGGGGCCGTCCAGGGCGCGCCGGACCGCGGCGATGACACTCGGGTGCGCGGGCAGGGCGAGATGGCCGATGCCGGTGACCTGCACGTTCTCCGTGATCAGGTCGGGGTGCTCGATACGCGCCGTCCCGGTCGGGGCCATCAGCACGTCGAACTCGCTCCAGAACGCCACGCATCGGGTCCGGCAGCCGGGCGCGGGCGCGCGCAGTTCCGCCATCACCTCGGAGTCCGGGCGCATCTGCCGGACCAGCGGGTGCGCATCCAGGAACGGGGCGACGCGGGTGCCCGAGTGCGGGGTGCCGAGGGTGACGAGCGTGCGCACGCGGGCGTCGCCGCCGAGGCGCTGGACGTAGTACCGCCCGACCAGTCCGCCGAGGCTGTGCCCGACCAGGTCCACCCGCTCCTGCCCGGTGCGCTCGCACAGCTCCTCGACGCGGCGGGCGAGGTGGCGGGCGGTGACGCGCAGGTCGCGGGTGAAGGGGGAGTAGTTGTACGCCTCCACCTGCCGGCGGCCGCCCGCCCCGAGCGTGCGGCGCAGGAGGACGAAGACGGAGCGGTTGTCGGTGAAGCCGTGCAGCAGCAGGACGGGCGCCCGCTCGCCGACGGCTGCGCCGGGCTTCTCCTGGCGTACGCCGGAGGGATAGAGCAGGAGGTGCCCGCCGAGTACGATCGCCTCGAGAATTCCGGCCCGCAACGCGGCCCCGGACGTGGACACGGACCTGGACACGGGTATGCACACGGGTATGGACAGCCCCATCGACGGCCTCCCCTAAGCCTCTTGGGACCGCGACGGGTCACGCCACCGTGCCGTGCGGCTGTCGGCGCGGTGGCGCGGCACGCCATCCCACGTGTGATTTCCCCCTCGTGGTCGACCGCGAAACGGCGGCGTGCGCGATGCTGTACTTAACGTTCGTTCACTCGGGAGGCAGTGCGATGGGTGTGACCGGTCCGATCCGTGTGGTGGTTGCCAAGCCGGGTCTCGACGGCCATGACCGCGGTGCCAAGGTGATCGCGCGGGCCCTGCGGGACGCGGGCATGGAGGTCATCTACACCGGCCTCCACCAGACCCCCGAGCAGATCGTGGACACCGCGATCCAGGAGGACGCCGACGCGATCGGTCTGTCCATCCTCTCGGGCGCGCACAACACGCTGTTCGCGCGCGTGCTGGAGCTCCTGAAGGAGCGCGAGGCGGAGGACATCAAGGTCTTCGGCGGCGGCATCATCCCGGAGGCCGACATCGAGCCCCTGAAGGCGAAGGGCGTCGCCGAAATCTTCACCCCGGGCGCCACGACGACCTCGATCGTCGACTGGGTCAACGCCAACGTCCGCCACTAGCCTCCGGCGGTACCCCCGCCGCCCGAGCCCGGCAGCCCGGCTCCGGCCCCGGAAGCCGGCTCCGCCTTAGGCCCGGGCCCGGCCAGCCCCGGCCCCCGCTGCGCCGTGGCCCGGTCGCGGTTCGGGCCGGCTCCGCCGTGGCCCCGGGGGCCAGCCTCGCCTTAGGCCCCAGCCCCCGCTGCGCCGTGGCCCGGTCGCGGTTCGGGCCGGCTCCGCCGTGGCCCCG
>NZ_JBHWVJ010000113.1:13193-20523 GCF_042736725.1 Streptomyces sp. NPDC060028
GGGGCCAGCCTCGCCTTAGGCCCGGCTCGGCCAGGCTCGGTCGGGCTCGGCCTTGGCCCAGGCCCTTGGGGGCCTGGCTCGCCTTAGGCCCGGGCCCCACCGACCGCAGCCCCCGCTCCGCCGTGGCCTGGCCCCGGCTTGGCCTAGGCCCAGGCCGCGGGGCCAGCCTCGCCTTAGGCCCGGGCTCGGCCGGACCCGGTCGGGCGCGGCCTCGGCCCAGGCCCTGGGGCATGGCTCGCCCTAGGCCTGGGCTCGGCTGGCCCCAGCCCCCGCTCCGCCGTGGCCCGGTCCCGGCTCGGCCCCCGCTCCGCCGTGGCCCGGTCGCGGCTCGGGCCCGGCATTGCCCTCGGCCCGGCCCTGCCCCTTAAGGGCCTGCCCCGGCCGGGGGCAAGCCCGGCTCCCTGGTGCGGCTTCGCCCCGGCTTGGTCGTCAGGGTGGGGTGAGTTCCGTGAGCATCGTGGCTCTGAGGCGGAGGGTGGCGGTGAGGCGTTGGAAGGCTTCCGTCCAGTAGGCCACCGCGCCGGGGGAGGGGTCCGTGGGGTCCAGGGGGTTCTGCGGGGTGGTCGTCAGGGAGTCCAGGCGGTCCGCCGCCGCGGGGTCCAGGCAGCGTTCCGCCAGGCCCATCACCCCGCTGAAGCTCCACGGGTAGCTGCCCGCCTCGCGGGCGCGGTCCAGCGCGTCCACCACGGCTTCGCCCAGGGCCCCCGCCCACGGCACCAGGCACGCCCCGAGCAACTGGAACGCCTCCGACAGCCCGTGGGCCCGTATGAACTCCGCGACCCACTCCGCCCGTTCCCCCTCGGGCAGGATCGACAGCAGCTTCGCCCGCTCCGCCAGCGAGGCCGTCGCCGGGCCCGCCGCGGGCGGTGCGGACGCCGAGCCCAGCAACGCGTGCGACCACAGCGGATCCCGCTGCCGCACCGCCGCCCGGCACCACGCCGCATGCAACTCCTCGGCCCAGCCCTCGGCCACCGGCAACGCCACGATCTCCGCCGGGCCGAGCCCCCCGAACCGCTCCCGCCAGCAGGACAGCGGCGCCGCCTCCACGAGCTGGCCCAGCCACCAGGCCCGCTCCCCGCGCCCGGCGGGCGGCCGCTTCACCACGCCGTCGCGCAGCATCCCCCCGTCGCACTCGGCCGGCGGGATCACCCCCTCGGGCCCCACACAGGCCAGCGCCCGCTCCGCCATCCGCCCGGCCAGCGCCGACCGCGGCAGCGCGGACAGCAGCTCGGCGGCCGTGGCCCGGACATTGCGGCTGCGGTCGCCCAGCGCCGCCTCCAGGAACGGCTCGTCCCCCTCCGACAGCCCCACCCGCAGCGAGTCGAGGAACATCAGCCGGTCCTCGGCCCGCTCGGTGGCCCAGGTGGTCTCCAGCAGCCGCACCGCGGCCGCCGCCTCATGGGCCCGTACCGCGCCCAGCAGCGCCACCCGCTCCGCGAACAGCCCCTCCTGCCACAGCAGTTCCACCCCGGCCGCATCGGTCGCGGCGGGCAGTTCCCCCGCGCCGCCCGCCCCGCCGCGCAGCGCGAACCGCCAGTCCGGATTGAGCCGGGCCAGCCACAGCCCGCGCACCCCGGCCAGGGCCAGCGCCTGCGGCCGCAGGTCCGTACGGGCCCGCGCGGTGTCCAGCAGCGCCGGCACCAGCGCGGCCGGTGCCCGGTAGCCGTGCCGGCCGGCCGCGGCCAACCACTGCGGCAGCAGCTCGGTCAGGTCCGGGGCGGCCCCGCGCCGCCCGCCGCCGCTGCCCGTGGCGGTGCGCCCGGCCAGCAACTGCGCGAGCCGGCGCCGGGCCGCCTCCGGCGGTGCCGGCCGCGGATCCCGGGGCGCGGGGTCCGGCCGCGGGCCCGCCTCGCCGGGCCGCAGTCCGGCCCGGCGCCTCACGGTCAGCACGGCCGCCGCGTCCAGCAGCGCCTCCGGACTGCCCTGGCGCCGCTCGGTCCCCAGCAACGCGGCGCCGACCAGCTCCTCCCAGACCCCGTGAATCGTGTCCGGGTCCGGGTCCGGGTCCGGGTCCGGGTCCGTGTCCGTATGCGTGTGCGTGTCCCTGTACGTGTCCGTGCTCATCTGGTCCCGCCCTCCTCTGTGCCCCAGCTCCGGTCCCGCCCCCTCCGCGGGACCGGAGCAGTCCTCTCCCCGTAACTCGTGTCTCAACTCGCGTGGTTGTCGTCCACAGCAGCCCCCCGGCTCACTCGTTTCGAATCGTCACGCCGGCGCCCCCGCGCCGTCGCTTCCCCCAAGCCCCGCTCAGACCAGCGCCACCGGCTCCGAGGAGCCCGCCTGCCAGGCCGTGAGCGGGGTGAAGCCGCGGTGTCCGCACTCGCCGAACACCGTCACCGGGTCACCCCCCGACAGCGCGGCCAGCTGCCACAGGCCCGCGCGGGACCGGCCCGCGGACCCGCTGATCGCCACCGGCAGGGCGGACGTCCCCTCCGCGTCCGCCACTTGCCAGCCGGCGTCCCCCGGGGGGCCCGGTATCGGCACCACCGGGCCGAGCACCACCGGCCAGGACTCCAGCCACGGGTCCAGGGCCAGCCCCGCCCCGTACGCATCGAGCGCCGCGCCGGTACTCACCCCCACGGGCGCCGCCCCGCACGGTTCGGCCGCCGCGAACCGCTCCCCGAGGTCCGCCCGCAGCCCCGCCGAGCCGGGCCGGAAACGGGCTTCCGCTTCCAGTACCAGTCCGACGGGCAGGGCGAGCCCCGGAGGCCGCCCGGGCGGGCCGAAGTCCAGCACCAGGGCCGGCCGCCCGCTCGCCAGCCCGTGCAGCCATATCCGGCGGGTGGTGAGCCGTCCGTCGGGCGAAGCCGTGTCGTACTGGGCCAGCACGAGCCAGCGGTCCCGTACGACTTCCTCCTCCCCCTCCGCCGACGACGGCAGCCCCACCCGGCCGCGGACCGTGGCGGCCAACGGCTCCGGAAGGTCCGAAACCCCCAGCCAGGCCCGGTCCAGCAGGTGCAGCAGCGCCGCCTCCTCCAGCATCCGGGCGGGCCAGCCCGGGCCGCAACTGGGTATCGTCCCCAACTCCCGTGCCCGCGCGGCCAGTCCGGGAGCCTGGGCGTCGACCATCCGCGCGGCGGTCTCCTCCCAGGCCGCGTACCCCGCCTGCTCCTGCCCGGCGAGGCCGCCGCGCAGCAGATCGGCGAGCCGCTGCTCCAGCTCGGTGACGCCCGCGCCGATCCGCGCCGCCCGCCGCTCGGCCCGGCGGCGGGCAGCCTCCGGATCGGCCGGCCCGGCCGCCGCGGCAGCGGGACGCGCGGCTTTCGCCGCCCGCTCCGCCAGCCACTCGCCGGCCCAGTCGGGCGCCTCGGCGGGCTCGCCCAGCCCCTCCGCGGCCCAGAGCAGCAGCAGCCCCAGCGCGTGCTTGCACGGGAACTTCCGGCTCGGGCAGGAGCACTTGTACGCCGGACCCGCGAGGTCCACGACCGTCCGGTACGGCGTACTGCCGCTGCCTTTGCACAAGCCCCACACCGCACCGGAAGCGGAACCTCCGGTCTGCGACCACGGACCCGCCCCGCCCAGTCTGCCTCCCGCCTTGCGTGATGCGTCGTCAGGAGCCAGAGCCAGTACTTGTTCCGCCGTCCAGCGGACCCCCTGCTCAGTCATGTGAACCACCGTAGAGACCCCCACTGACAATCGCTCTGACCTGCAACAACGGCTGCACCGGGGGGCGTTGTCAGTGGCGTGGTGCACCGTGGTCACAGCAGTCGGAAGCGGCTGCCGAGCATTGGAGGGGGACCATGACCACGACCGGGAACGGCACCGGCGGCGAGGCACTGCGACCGCACGCCGAGGACGCCTTCGCGCACGAACTGAAAGCCCTGGCGGCCGCCGACGACCGGCCCCGCCCGGCCCGCTGGAAGCTCTCCCCGTGGGCCGTCGCGACGTACCTGCTCGGCGGCGTCCTCGACGACGGCACGGTCATCACGCCCAAGTACGTCGGCCCGCGCCGCATCGTCGAGGTCGCCGTCACCACGCTCGCCACCGACCGGGCGCTGCTGCTGCTCGGTGTCCCCGGCACCGCGAAGACCTGGGTCTCCGAGCACCTCGCCGCCGCCGTCAGCGGGGACTCCACCCTCCTCGTCCAGGGCACCGCCGGCACCCCCGAGGAGGCCATCCGGTACGGCTGGAACTACGCGCGCCTCCTCGCCCACGGCCCCAGCCGCGAAGCGCTCGTACCGAGCCCTGTCATGCGGGCCATGGCCGACGGCATGACGGCCCGCGTCGAGGAGCTCACCCGCATCCCCGCCGACGTACAGGACACCCTCATCACCGTCCTGTCCGAGAAGACGCTCCCGATACCGGAGCTCGGCCAGGAGGTGCAGGCCGTGCGCGGGTTCAACCTCATCGCCACCGCCAATGACCGCGACCGCGGGGTCAACGAGCTCTCCAGCGCCCTGCGCCGCCGTTTCAACACCGTCGTGCTGCCGCTGCCCGCCACCGCCGACGCCGAGGTCGAGATCGTCGCCCGCCGCGTCGACGAGATGGGCCGCGCCCTCGACCTGCCGGCCGCGCCCGAGGGCCTGGAGGAGATCCGCCGCGTCGTCACCGTCTTCCGCGAGCTGCGCGACGGAGTCACCGACGACGGCCGTACGAAGGTCAAGTCGCCCAGCGGCACCCTGTCCACCGCCGAGGCCATATCGGTCGTCACGGGCGGCCTCGCCCTGGCGGCCCACTTCGGGGACGGCGTCCTGCGCCCCTCCGACGTGGCCGCCGGGATCCTCGGGGCCGTCGTGCGCGACCCGGCCGCCGACAAGGTGGTCTGGCAGGAGTACCTCGAGGCAGTGGTCCGCGAGCGCGACGGCTGGAAGGACTTCTACCGTGCCTGCCGGGAGGTGACGGTATGAGCCCACAGGCTCCCGCGGCCGCGCCGGGGCAGGGGCCGCTGCTGCTGGGCGTACGCCACCACGGGCCCGGCTCCGCCCGCGCGGTGCGGGCCGCCCTCGACGCGGCGCGGCCGCGGGCCGTACTGATCGAGGGGCCGCCCGAGGGGGACGCCCTGCTGCCGCTGGCCGCCGACCCCGGGATGCGGCCGCCCGTCGCCCTGCTCGCGCACGCCGCCGACGACCCCGGCCGGGCCGCGTTCTGGCCGCTGGCCGACTTCTCCCCGGAGTGGGTCGCCATCCGGTGGGCGCAACGACAGGACGTACCGGTCCGGTTCATCGACCTCCCGGCGGCGCATTCGCTGGCCGCCGGGTGGGAGCCGGGGGACGGGGGCGAGCCGGATTCCGTACGGGTCGACCCGCTCGCGGTACTGGCCGAGACCGCCGGGTACGACGACCCCGAGCGCTGGTGGGAGGACGTCGTCGAGCACCGGGGGGCCGCCGGGCCCGGCGGCCCGCTCGGCGCGTTCGAGGCGCTCGGCGAGGCCATGGGCGCCCTGCGCGAGGCGTACGGGGACGGCGGCCACCGCCGGGACCTGGTGCGCGAGGCCCACATGCGTCGGCGGATGCGGGCCGCCGGACGGGAGTTCGGCGAGGACTACGCCGTGGTGTGCGGGGCCTGGCACGTCCCCGCACTGCGCGCCAAGACCACCGCGGCCGCGGACAAGGCGCTGCTGGGCGGCCTGCCCAAGGTGAAGGTGGAGACCGCCTGGGTGCCCTGGACCCACCGGCGCCTCGCCCGCGCCGGCGGGTACGGGGCGGGCATCACCTCGCCCGGCTGGTACGCGCACCTCTTCGCCGCCCGGGACCGGCCCGTCGAGCGGTGGCTGACCAAGGTCGCCGGCCTGCTGCGGGACGAGGACCGGCAGGTGTCCCCGGCCCACGTCATCGAGGCGGTCCGGCTCGCCGACACCCTGGCCGCGATGCGGGGGCGGCCGCTGCCGGGGCTGACGGAAACCCTGGAGGCGGTGCGGGCGGTGATGTGCGACGGCTCCGACATACCGCTCGCGCTGATCGAGGACCGGCTCGTCGTGGGGGACGTGCTCGGCGAGATCCCCGACGGCGCGCCCGTCGTACCGCTCCAGCGCGACCTGACGCGGCAGCAGCGCTCACTGCGGCTCAAGGCCGAGGCGCAGGACCGGGAGCTGGAGCTCGACCTGCGCAAGGACGCGGACGCGGCCAAGTCGCTGCTGCTGCACCGGCTGCGGCTGCTCGGCATCGGCTGGGGCAGACCCACGGCCTCCCGGGGCAGCACCGGCACCTTCCGCGAGACCTGGCGGCTCCGCTGGGAGCCGGAGCTGGCGGTGCGGGTCGCCGAGGCCGGCATATGGGGGACCACCGTCCTGGCGGCGGCCACCGCCAAGGCCGAGGCGGACGCGGCGGGCGCCGGGGAGCTGGGCGAGGTCACCGCGCTGGCGGAGCGGTGCCTGCTCGCCGGGCTGTCGCAGGCCCTGCCGGCCGTACTGCGGGCGCTCGCCGACCGGGCCGCGCTGGACACCGATGTGGCGCGGCTCGCCAAGGCCCTGCCGGCGCTGGCCCGTTCACTGCGGTACGGCGATGTCCGTGGCACCGACGCGGCCGCGCTGGGCACGGTCGCGGCCGGGCTCGCCGAGCGGATATGCGTGGCCCTGCCGTCGGCCTGCGCGGCCGGGCTGGACGCCGACGCGGCGGCGGAGCTGCGGGGGCACGTGGACGGGGTGCACGGGGCGGTGGGGCTGCTCGCCGGTGCGGATGCCGATGGTGGTGCCGGGCTGCGGGGGCGCTGGTCGGCCGTACTGCGCACGCTGGCGGGCCGGGACGGCATACCCGGGCTGATCCGCGGCCGCGCGGCCCGGCTGCTGCTCGACGACGGGCGGCTGCCGCCCGAGGAGACGGCCCGGCTGATGGGGCTCGCGCTGTCCCCGGCGTCCGCACCGGCGGACGCGGCGGGCTGGATCGAGGGCTTCGCGGGCGGCAGCGCGGGCGGCGGCACCCTGCTGGTGCACGACGACCGGCTGCTCGGGCTGATCGACGCGTGGCTGCTGTCGGTGCCGGAGGGCGCGTTCATCGACGTACTGCCGCTGCTGCGGCGGACGTTCGGAGCGTACGAGCCCGGAGTCAAGCGGACCCTGGGCGAGCTGGTCCGCCGCGGCCCCGGCGCCCGGTCGGCCCGCTCGGCGCGCGGTTCGGCCCCCGAGGGCTTCGCCCCTGACCTGGACCCGGCCCGCGCCGACGCCGCGGCGCGCCTGGCCCGCCGCCTGCTCGCCGCGGCCCCCGGCTGACGCCCCGGCGGGGTCGCGGAGGCCTGAGGGGCGGGCCCCTCGCCGCCTGCGCCGGGTGCGGCGCCGTTGCCGGGGGGCCGCCCCCCCACCCCCCCGCCGCGAAAAACCGCCGGGGGGGAGCGGCCGGGGGGGCGGCGCCCCCCCCCGGCGGGGGGGGGCGGCGAGGCCCCCCCCCCCGCCCCCCCCCCC
>NZ_JBHWVJ010000114.1:0-20424 GCF_042736725.1 Streptomyces sp. NPDC060028
GCCCCCTTCTGGTGGGGGGGGGGGTTTTTAAACCTCGGGGGGGGGGGGGGGTGCAGTGCCCCCCCCGCCCGCCCCGGAAGTATTCGGTTCAGCAGGAGCGGACCCGCAGGGTCAGCTTTCCTTCTGCTGCTTTCGCGACTTGTCGCCGACCATCACGAGACCCGCGATGACCAGGAACAGCACGATCGGCGCGGCCACGTACAGGCCGAGCGTCTCGCCAATGCTCAGGCCCGGGCCCGGGTCGTCGCCGTCGTCGCGGGTCAGCGCCAGGGCGGGAGACGTCATCAGCAGCATCATCAGCGTCGTTCCGGCCGTGACGGCGCCGGCGCGCAGAGCGTTCTTCTTGTCCACGGTGCAAACGTAGCGAACACCTAAACGACCCGCGCGCCCGGGGGTGCCGTACGGGGTCACCCGCGCCCCCCCGCGCCGTCGCGCACCGCGCCCAGCAGGGCGTTCGCCCGGGGCGAGGAGGCCAGCGCCTCCAGGGTCAGCGGCCGGCCCTCCCCGTCGGCGAGCGGCAGCCGCCAATTGGGGTACTGGTCCCAGGTGCCCGGCAGGTTCTGCGGCCGCCGGTCGCCCACCGCGTCCGGGAGCCACACACCGACCAGCCGGGCCGGGGTGCGCAGCAGGAACCCGTACAGGGCCCGTACGGCGGCCTCCTCGCCCTTGGTGTCCAGGCCGAGGTCCTCCAGCACCTCCAGCCACCGGGCGGTGTCCGCTGCGTCCTCGGCGCGCTCCCGCTCCACGGGGCGGGTCAGCAGCCCGAGCCGGTCGCGCAGTTCCACATGCGCCCCGGCGAGCTTGGCGGCCGTGGGCGGCAGGTCGTGGGTGGTGACGGTGGCCAGGCAGTCGGCCCGCCAGGCCGCCGGCTCCAGCGGGTCCGCGCCGGCCGCCCAGTCCCGCTCGAACCACAGCACGGAAGTACCGAGCACCCCGCGCCGGGCCAGGGCCTGACGGACCCCCGGCTGCACCGTCCCGAGGTCCTCGCCGATGACCAGGGCGCCCGCCCTGTGCGCCTCCAGGACGAGGACGGCCAGCATGGCCTCGCCGTCGTACGAGACGTACGCGCCTTCGGCGGGCGGGGCCCCTTCCGGGATCCACCAGAGCCGGAACAGCCCCATGACGTGGTCGATGCGCACGGCGCCCGCGTAGCGCAACACCCCGCGCAGCAGCTCCCGGAAGGGCGCGTACCCGGTGGCGGCGAGCACGTCGGGCCGCCACGGCGGCAGTCCCCAGTCCTGGCCGCGCGCGTTGAAGGCGTCCGGCGGGGCGCCGACGGTGGCGCTCGCGGCGTAGGCCTCGGGTGCGGTGCGCACGTCCGAGCCCTCCGGATGCACCCCGACGGCCAGGTCGTGGACGATGCCGACGGCCATGCCCGCCTCCCGGGCGGCCCGTTGGGCGGCGGCGAGCTGGGTGTCGGCGAGCCAGACCATCCAGCGGTGGAAGTCGGCCCGCTCCCGGGGGTCCTCGCCCGCGGCGGCCGCGCACCAGGCCGCGTGCCCGTCGAGCTCGGGGCCCTGCGCGGCGCGGAACTCCCGGTAGGTCGCCTCCCGTTCGGCGGTGCGCGGTACGGCGTACAGCAGCTCCAGGGCGGCCCGCTTCAGGGCCCACACCGCGTCCCGGTCGATCAGGGCGCCCTTCTCCAGCACCTCGTGGCGCAACTCGGCCCCCCGGGAGGCCAGTTCCGCAAGGGCCGGCCGGTCGGGGCAGCGCGCGTGTTCCGGGACGTCCTCGATGCGCAGGTGCACCGGGTCGGGGAAGCGGCGGGAGGATGGCCGGTAGGGGGACGGGTCGGTCGGGGTTCCGGGTACGGCCGCGTGCAGCGGGTTGACCTGGATGAAGCCGGCTCCGTGGGTGCGACCGGCCCAGCGGGCGAGCTCCGCCAGGTCTCCGAGGTCGCCCATGCCCCAGGAGCGCTCGGAGAGCAGCGAGTACAGCTGGACGAGCAGTCCGTGCGTCCGCTCCGGCGCGGCCGGGGCCCGGTCCGGGGCCACGATCAGGGCGGCCGTCCCGGTGCGCCCGTCGGGGGCCTCGACGTGGACCCGGTGCACGCCGAGCGGGGGCACCCGGCCGGGCTGTCGGCCGCCCGGCTCCTCGCCCTCCAGCTCCAGGCGGGTCCGCGTCCCGGGCGGCAGCCCGGCCAGCTCCACGGGCGGCCCCGACCCGGCCCACCACACCAGCGCGGGCGGCAACAGCCGTGCGGCCGCCGCGCGTTCGCCCGCTTCCGCACCCGCCCGGATGTCCTCGGCGGTGGCGGTGGGCACCCCGAGCATGCCCAGTACCGATCGGACGGTGGCCTGCGGGACCCGGACGGTGACGTCCTCGGCGGGCTGGTAGGTGGTGGCGACGCCGTGCAGGGCCGCGAGCCGGTCGAGGTCGTCCATGTGTCGAATCCCTGTCTAGGTCTGGTCCCCCGCGGCTGCGGCCGCGGCGGCGGTGGTCGGCTCGCTCGTCAGCGGCGCCTCGTCGGCGAGCGGGGGTTCGCTGGTCAGCGGCGCCTGCGCGGAGCCCGCGAGCGGGGGCTCGCTGGTGAGGGGTCCTTCGTCCGGCCCGGCCTGCACGGGCAGATGGGCGAGCAGCGGGCGGCGGGTCGGGTCGGCGGTCTCTGCGGCGGGCTGTTCGGCACGGGCGGCGGTGTTCACGGTCGGGCACTCCTTTGTGCGTGAGGAACGGTCAGAACCATGGAACAACGCCGGAGAACACCGCAGCCATACCCAGTCGGCCGCACCGCATTCCTGACGTATCCCGGTCAGATCACCCACCCGCGTTGACACCCCGCCCGCACGGGTGGTGGGCTCGGGCTCATTCGTACGAGCGGGGGACGACTCGCGACGAGGAGGCTCCGTGCAGCTCAGGGGCAAGAAGCGGGCCACGGCCGCGGCCATGGCCGTCATCGGGACCCTGCTGGGCGGCGCCACGGCCGCGGGCCCGCCGGGGGCCTTCGCGGTGCCCACCGCCCCGGCCGCGCCTCCCTCGGGCCCCACCGGCGGGGCCGCGCCCGGACCCGTGCTCGACCCCGGCTCCGATCCGGTGCGAGCCGCCGCCGAGGGCCCGGCGGTGTGGCCGCGGCCGCAGTCGATGACCGCCGACCCGGCACGCGCGGTGCCGCTGGGCGCCGAGGCCGTGCTGGTGCTGCCCGCGGACGCCGACCCGTACGCCGCCCAGGTGGTACGGGAGGCCCTGCGCGGGGCGGGCGTACGGACCCTGCACGAGCGGGCACCCGGGGCGGCGCTGCCCGAACGGGGCACCGTCGTACGGCTCCAGGGACCGGACGCGGAACGGGCCCTGCGGGCCCTGGGCGCGGCCGAGGCGGGAGACCTGCCGGACGGGGGCTACCGGCTCGCCGCGGGCCGGGCCGACGGCCGGGACACGGTCGCGCTGGCCGGCGTCGGGGAGGACGGGCTCTTCCACGCGGCCCAGACGCTGCGCGCCCTGCTCGCGCCGGGCGCCGCCAAGGTGCCGGGCGTGCGCGTGCGGGACTGGCCGACGGCGCCCGTGCGCGGGATCACCGAGGGGTTCTACGGCGCTCCCTGGACGCGGCAGCAGCGGCTCGCGCAGGTGGAGTTCATGGGCCGCACCAAGCAGAACCGGCTGCTGATCGCGCCCGGCGACGACCCGTACCGCAACGCGGACTGGCGGGAGGAGTACCCGCCGCAGCAGCGGGAGGAGTTCCGGGAGCTGGCCGGGCGGGCCCGCGCCAACCGGGTGGTGCTGGGCTGGGCGGTGGCCCCCGGGCAGGCGATGTGCCTGTCCTCGGCGGCCGACCGGGCGGCGCTCGCCCGCAAGCTGGACGCGATGTGGGAGCTGGGATTCAGGGCGTTCCAGGTGCAGTTCCAGGACGTCAGCTACACGGAGTGGGGCTGCCGGGCCGACCGGGAGCGGTACGGCAAGGGCCCGGCGGCCGCCGCGAAGGCCCACGCGGAGGTGGCGGGCGAGCTGGCGGCGCACCTCGCGGACCGCCATCCGGGGGCGCCCGCGCTGTCGCTGCTGCCGACGGAGTACTTCCAGGAGGGCGCGACCGCCTACCGGACGGCGCTCGCCGCCGCGCTGCCCGGCCGGGTGGAGGTGGCCTGGACGGGGGTCGGCGTGGTGCCGCGCACGATCACCGGGAAGGAACTGTCCGTGGCACGCTCGGCGCTGGGGCATCCGCTGGTCACCATGGACAACTACCCGGTCAACGACTGGGACCCGGGCCGGATCTTCCTCGGCCCGTACGCCGGCCGGGACCCTGCCGTCGCGAGCGGATCGGCGGCGGTGCTGGCCAACGCGATGCCGCAGGGGACGCTGTCACGCATCCCGCTGTTCACGGCGGCCGACTTCGCCTGGAACCCGCGCGGTTACCGGGCCGGCGAGTCCTGGTCGGCGGCGGTGGCCGAGCTCGCGGGGCCCGATCCCCGGACCCGCCAGGCCCTGGCCGCGCTGGCCGGGAACACCGTGTCCTCGGGTCTGGCCCTGCCCGAGTCGGCGTACCTGCGCCCGCTGGTGGAGGAGTTCTGGCAGGCCCGCGCCGCCGGGAACCCGGCCGCGGGCGAGGGGCTGCGGGCCGCGCTGCGGGTGCTGCGCGAGGCCCCGGAGCGGCTGCCCGGGCTCTCCGCGGAGGCCGCGCCGTGGCTGTCGCGACTGTCGCGCTACGGGGCGGCGGGGGAACTGGCCCTGGACGTCCTCCAGGCCCAGGCCCGCGGGGACGGCGCGGCGGCGTGGCGGTCCGCCCAGGCCCTGGCCGCGGCCCGCAAGGCCCTGACCGAGCCGGGCGACGTACGGGTGGACGGCGCGGTCCTGGAGCCGTTCCTCGCCAAGGCGACGGAGGCGGCGGACGCGTGGACCGGCGCGGCCCGCCCCACCGGCACGGTGTCCCACGAGCCGGACGCGTGGACGGTCCGGCTGGACGCGGTGCGCCCGGTGTCGGCGGTGACGGTGATGACGGACCCGCTCCCGCCGGGCACCCGGGGCACGGTGGAGGCGCACGTGCCGGGCGAGGGCTGGCGCGAGGTCGCGCAGGCGGCGGCCGCGGGGTGGACCCAGGCGGACACGGGCGGGCTGCGGGCCGACGCGGTACGGCTGACCTGGGCGGGAGCGGCCCCGGCCGTGCACCATGTGGTGCCGTGGCTCGCGGACGGGCCGCAGGCCCGCTTCGAACTGGCGGACGCCGCCGACGCGGAGATCGGCGGGGCGCCGCAGCGGGTGCCGGCACAGCTCGCGGCCCTGCGCCCCGGCGAGGTCCGGGGCCCGCTCTCGGCGGCGCCGCCGCCGGGCATCGAGGTGCGGCTCCCGGCCGAGGCGAAGGCGCCGCGCGGCACCGAGGTGTCCATCCCGGTGGAGGTCACGGTCCCGGCCTCGACCCCGCCGGGCACCTACCGGGTCCCGGTGACCTTCGCCGGGGAGTCCCGCACGCTGACCGTCCGGGCGGTTGCCCGTACGGGCGGGGCGGACCTGCTGCGCTCGGCCCGCGCCTCCTCCTCGGCGGACGAGAGCGCACAGTTCCCGGCGTCGGCGGCGCTGGACGGCTCCCCCGCCACCCGCTGGTCTTCGCCGCCGGTGGACGGCGCGTGGTGGCAGGCCGAACTCCCGGCCCCGGCCCGCGTCGGGCTGCTGACGCTGCACTGGCAGGAGGCGTACCCGTCCGCGTACCGGGTCGAGACCTCCGCGGACGGCGTGACCTGGCTGCCGGCGGCCACGGTGGCCTCCCGGGGCGGTGTGGACTCCGTACGGATGGACGCCCCGGGGACCCGCTTCGTCCGGGTGACCTGCGACGTGCGGGCGACCCGCTTCGGCTGCAGCCTGTACGCGGCCGAGGCCCGCGCGGTCGCTCCGTAGGACGGCACGGGCGCGCACGGGCACGCGGTCAGGAGGCGGCGACGCCGATGCGGTCGAGGGCGTCGTCGGCGCCGTACGGCTGGAGGTAGGGCATCCAACGGGGGTCCCGGTGGCCCGTGCCGATGATCCGCCAGGCCAGCCCGGACGGCGGGGCCGGCTGGTGGCGCAGCCGCCAGCCCAGCTCCAGCAAGTGCCGGTCGGCCTTGACGTGGTTGCAGCGGCGGCACGCGGCGACGACGTTGTCCCACGCGTGCTGGCCGCCCCTGCTGCGCGGGATCACGTGGTCGACGCTGGTGGCGACGGCGCCGCAGTACATGCACCGGCCGCCGTCGCGTGCGAACAGGGCGCGCCGGGTGAGCGGAACGGGCCCCCGATAGGGGACCCGCACAAAGCGCTTGAGCCGGACCACGCTGGGCGCGGGGACGGCTCTCGTCGCACTGTGCAGAAAGGCGCCGGATTCCTCCAGGGAGACCGCTTTGTTCTCCAGGACGAGGACGAGCGCGCGGCGGAGCGGTACGACGCCGAGGGGCTCGTACGACGCGTTGAGGACCAGGACGTGCGGCACGGACTGCCTCCTTGTACGTCGGCGGCGCGTGGCTCGCGCCGGGACGATCTGCTCTCCAGTCTCTCCTTACGGCAGGTCGAAGCGCCACCACGCGCCCGTAACGGGTCCGAGGTGTTTTCAACCACACCCGGATCGTGGGGCGGCGCCGTCCCCGGGCGGGTCCGGCCTCTCCCGGGGCACGGCAACAGAGTCAAGGCAATGCCCCGTTAGTGTGGATGCTCTGCCCGTACACCCCTACCGCGGGCAGGTCGCTACATCTGGAGGTCCCTCCGTGCCCTGGCATGCCGCCCTGCTTCCCCTCGCAGCCGACACCCCGGACGCGACCACGACGCTGAGGGAGACGCATCAGAACGTCACCAACGCCGCCAGTTTCATCGAGGAGAACTGGGCCGGATGGCTGTACCTCGGCCTGCGGATCCTGCTGATCGTCGTGATCGCGGCCGCCCTGCGGTCGGTGGTGCGCAAGTCGCTGACCAAGCTGATCACGCGGATGAACCGCAGCGCGGAGGCTGTCGAGGGCACGGCGCTGGGCGGGCTGCTGGTCAATGCCGAGCGGCGGCGCCAGCGTTCCGAGGCGATCGGTTCCGTGCTGCGCTCGGTGGCCTCGTTCCTGATCCTCGGCACGGCCGGCCTGATGGTGCTCGGCGCGCTCGACATCAACCTCGGCCCGCTGCTGGCGAGCGCCGGTGTGGCCGGTGTGGCGATCGGTTTCGGCGCCCGGAACCTGGTCACGGACTTCCTCTCCGGCGTGTTCATGATTCTTGAGGATCAGTACGGCGTCGGCGACAAGATCGACGCCGGGGTGGCCTCCGGCGAGGTCGTGGAGGTGGGCCTGCGCGTCACCAAGCTGCGCGGGGACAACGGCGAGATCTGGTACGTCCGCAACGGCGAGATCAAGCGGATCGGCAACCTCAGCCAGGGCTGGGCCACCGCCGGCGTGGCGGTACAGGTCAGGCCGACCGAGAGCCTGTCCCACATCCGCGAGGTGGTCCGGGCCGTCGCCGACGGCCTGGCCAAGGAGTCCCCGTGGGACGAGCGGCTGTGGGGCCCGGTGGAGGTGCTGGGCCTGGACGAGGTGCTGCTGGCCTCGATGACGGTGAAGGTGTCGGCGAAGACGATGCCGGGCCAGCAGTTCGCGGTGGAGCGGGAGCTGCGCTGGCGCATCAAGGAGGCCTTCGACTCCGCGGGCATCCGCATCATCGGGGGTGCGCCGGTCGCCGACGACTGCGAGGACGCGGCACCGGCCGACCCCGCGACCTCCGTCGCCCCGCCGTCGGCGCTGGCGAACCCGTCCTCTCCGCAGTCCCTGGCCGCGACCCCGATCCCGGCCGCGCAGATCCCGTCGGCCTCAACGGGCCCGCGCATATCCAAGTAGTCCCGTACGCCCCGTTTCGGGGCACCGTCGCTACGCGCTGCCCCCGCAGGTTCTCCTGCGGGGGCAGCAGTGTTTGCGCCGTTCCATTGACACAGCTCAAACTGCAATAGGAAACTTACCTAACAGTTCACGACGTACGGCGACGCGATGTCGACGAGTGAGAGAGACACCCCTATGCCCGGCACCACACCCGGAACCACCCCCGGAACGCCCAGTCTGCTGCGCGTCATGAACGACCGCGCGGCCCTGGACCTGCTGCTGGCGCACGGCCCCCTGTCCCGCACCCGCATCGGCAGGCTCACCGGCCTCTCCAAGCCCACCGCCTCCCAGCTGCTGAGCCGCCTGGAGGCCGCCGGACTGGTCGTCGCCACCGGCACCGCCGCCGGGCGCCCCGGCCCCAACGCCCAGCTCTACTCGGTCAACCCGCGCGCCGCCCACGTCGCCGGCCTGGACGTCACCCCGGGCCGGATCCTCGCCGCCGTCGCCGACCTCACCGGCGAGGTCGTCGGCAGCCACGAGCTCCCGTACGCCGAGGGCACCGGCGCGGTCGAACAGGTCACCCGGGCCCTCGGCGAAGCCGCCAAGGACGCCGGGATGCCCGTCTCCGACATCCACCGGCTGGTCATCGCGACCCCCGGCTCCTTCGACCCCCGCTCCGGGGTGCTGCGTTACGCCGACCACCTCCTCGGCTGGCAGTCCCCCACCCTCCTCGACGAGCTGGCGGCTGCCCTGCCGATGCCGGTGGAGTACGAGAACGACGTGAACCTCGCCGCGATCGCCGAGCAGCGGCTCGGCGCGGCCCGCGGCCACGACGACTTCGTCCTGCTCTGGAACGAGGAGGGCCTCGGCGCCGCCCTGGTGATCGGCGGCCGGCTGCACCGCGGCTGGACCGGAGGCGCGGGCGAGGTCGGCTTCCTGCCGGTTCCGGGCCGTCCGCTGGCCAGGCAGGTGGTCCGGGAGAACGGCGGCGGCTACCAGGACCTGGCCGGCATGGAGGTGCTGCCCGCGCTCGCCGCCGGGCTCGGGGTCCCGGTGCCGCCGGTGCCCGCCTCCGGGGCCGGGTCCGGCGCCGAACACGGGGCCGTGCACGGGCCGGTGTCCGGGGCGGAGGTCGCACAGGCCGTCGCGCTCCTCTCCCGGGCCGCCGCCGAACCCGAAGGGGCCAACCTGCGCCTGCTCCAGGCGTACGCCACCGCGCTCGCGACGGGTCTCGCCGCGGTGGTGGCCGTACTGGACCCGGAGATCGTCGTCCTCTCCGGCGCGGTGACCACCGCCGGCGGGGAGCCGCTGCGCGAGCTGATCGAAACCGAGCTCGCCGACCTCGCCCCGTCCCGGCCCCGCCTGGTGACCGGCGAGGTACGGGAACGGCCCGTACTGCGCGGGGCGCTGGAGAGCGCCCTCGCCGCCACCCGCGAAGAGGTCTTCGACACCTCGCGACGCTGACCGCACCGCCCGCCACCCGCCCGTTCCGTTTCTTCTGCAACGCTCCTTCCGGAAAGTCCCCCCGCAGAGAGTGACACCGCCATGCCCAGAACGCGCCGCCTGACCGCCGCAGCCACCGCACTCGCCGCGATATCCGTACTCGCCACCGCGTGTGCGGGCCAGAGCGGCACCGAGGCCGCCGACGATCCGAACAAGGACGTCACCCTCAACTTCTGGCACGGCTGGTCCGCCCCCGACGAGGTCAAGGCCATCGAGGAGAGCATCGCGCGGTTCCAGAAGACCCATCCGAACATCAAGGTCGACGTCATTGGCAACATGACCGACGACAAGATCAACCAGTCCCTGCGCGCGGGCGGGGACAAGGCCCCCGACGTCGTGTCCTCCTTCACCACCGACAGCGTCGGCAAGTTCTGCAACACCGGCGCCTTCGCCGACCTCACCCCCTTCCTCAAGAAGTCCGGGATCGACAAGACGAAGGTCTTCCCCCCGACCCTGCTCCAGTACACGCAGTTCAACGGCAACCAGTGCGCGCTGCCGCTGCTCAACGACGCGTACGGCCTCGTCTACAACAAGACCGCCTTCGCCGCCGCCGGCATCACCGAACCGCCCATGACCTGGAGCCAGTTCGCCGAGGACGCACAGAAGCTCACGGTGGCCCGCGGGGACGGCTACGAGCAGCTCGGCGTGATGCCGACCTACCACGGCTACGAGACCACTCCCATGCGGCTGGCCGCGCAGTGGAGCCCCACGTACTTCGACGCCGACGGCAAGTCGAACCTGGCCAAGGACCCCGCCTTCGCGAAGATGCTGACGGCGCAGAAGGACCTGGTGGCCAAGCTCGGCGGCTACGAGAAGCTGGAGAAGTTCCGCAACACCTTCGGCGACGAGTGGAGCAGCGAACACCCCTTCCACATGGGCCTGGTCGCCATGCAGATCGACGGCGAGTGGCGGGCGGCCATGGCGAAGGCGGCGGGGGTCAAGTTCGAGGTCGGCACGGCCCCGATGCCCGTGCCGGACGACCAGGTGGCCGACTACGGCAAGGGCTACCTGGCCGGCACCATCATGGGGATCGCCGCCGGCAGCAAGAAGCAGAACGCGGCCTGGGAGCTCGTGAAGTACATGACCACCGACACCGACGCGGTCGTGGACTTCGCCAACGCCATCCACAACGTGCCCTCGACTCTGGCCGCGCTGGACTCCCCCAGGCTCCAGGTCACCCCGGAGTTCAAGACCTTCATCGACATCGCCAAGCACGCGAAGTCCAACACCACCCCGGCCCAGGCCGACGGCGGCACCTACCAGCTGACCTTCCAGGACTTCGCGTACGCGGTCGAGAAGGGCGACGTCCCCGACATCGCGGCCGGTCTCGCCAAGACCGACCAGCAGATCGACACGGACATCGCGAAGGCGAAGTAGCCCGATGACCGGCACCCTCACCCCTCCCCGCACGAGCGGCGCGTCCCCCGGCGCGGATCCGCTGCGCTCCAAGCGCCGCAGGTCGGCACTGCGCACGGCGGCCTTCATGTCGCCCTGGCTGATCGGGTTCGGCGTCTTCTTCGCCTACCCGCTCGTCTCCACCGTGTACTACTCCTTCACCAAGTACGACGGCTTCCGCACGCCCGTCTTCAACGGCCTGGACAACTGGTCGTACGTCTTCGGCGACTATCCGCTGTTCTGGCCGGCCATGCGCAACACCCTGTGGCTGGTCGTGGTGATGGTCGCCTGCCGGGTCGTCTTCGGCCTCGGCATCGGCCTGCTGATCACCAGGATCAAGACGGGGGCAGGGCTCTTCCGGACCCTGTTCTACCTGCCCTACCTCGCCCCTCCGGTGGCCGCGACCCTGGCGTTCGTCTTCCTGCTCAACCCCGGCACCGGCCCGGTGAACACCCTGCTGGAGGCGGTCGGGCTGCCCGCGCCCGGCTGGTTCACGGACGCCGACTGGTCCAAGCCCGCGCTCACCGCACTCGCGGTGTGGGGGGTGGGCGACCTGATGGTCATCTTCATGGCCGCGCTGCTCGACGTGCCCAAGGAGCAGTACGAGGCCGCCGAGCTGGACGGAGCCGGGCCGCTCCAGCGCTTCCGCCACATCACCCTGCCGAACATCTCCCCGATCATCCTGTTCGCGGTGGTCACCGGGGTCATCCAGGCCATGCAGTACTACACCCAGCCCCTGGTGGCGGGGAAGGTGGCCGCGGGCGTGATCGCGGGCTCGGGCCAGCAGTCCGAGCCCGGCTACCCGGACAAGTCCACGCTGACCCTGCCCCAGCTCATCTACAACCTCGGCTTCCAGCGCTTCGACTACGGCACCGCGTGTGTCGTCGCCCTCGTGCTGTTCGCCCTCTCCATGGTCTTCACCGCGCTGCTCATGCGCCGCCGCGGTGGGCTGATCGAGGCAGGTGACTGAACGCCATGACCCAGCTGACCGAACGTACGGACCGCACGGCACGCGGCCGACGGGGTCCGGGATCCTCCAACGCCTCCGGCTCCGCGCGCGCCGCCCGCACCGCGCGCCGCAAGGACGCGCTGCACTGGATCGCCGTGCACTCCCTCGGGATCGCGGCGGCCCTCTTCTTCGTCCTGCCGTTCCTCTTCCTCTTCCTGACCTCCGTGATGAGCGACCAGCAGGCCCTCACCCGCGACCTGTGGCCGCGCACCTGGGAATGGGGCAACTACACGAAGGTGTGGGACACCCCCGGCTTCCTGACCTGGTGGCGCAACACGCTGCTGTACGCCGGGGTCGGCACCCTGCTGACCGTGGTGTCCTCGGTGCCCGTCGCCTACGCGCTCGCCAAGTTCCGCTTCCGCGGGCGGCGGCTCTCGCTGCTGCTCGTGATCGCCATGATGATGCTGCCGCCCCAGGTGGTCGTCATCCCGATGTACCTGTTCTGGGCCAAGCAGCTGGACCTGTCCGGCACGCTCTGGCCGCTGATCATCCCGATGGCCTTCGGCGACGCGTTCTCCATCTTCCTGCTCCGCCAGTTCCTGCTGACCATCCCCGACGAGTACCTGGACGCAGCCAAGGTCGACGGCTGCGGCGAGGTCCGCACCCTGCTGCGCGTCGTCCTGCCGATGGCCAGGCCGGGGATCGCCGCCATCGCGCTGTTCCAGTTCTTCTCCGCCTGGAACGACTACTTCGGCCCGCAGATCTACGCCTCCGACAACCCGGCCGCCTGGACCCTCAGCTACGGGCTCGAATCCTTCAAGGGAGCCCACCACACCAACTGGAACCTCACCATGGCGGCGACCGTGCTGGTCATGGCACCCGTGATCGTCCTCTTCTTCTTCGCCCAGAAGGCGTTCGTCGAGGGAGTCACCCTGACCGGAGTGAAAGGCTAGTAGTGACGATGAAACTCGCAGTGGTGGGCGGCGGTTCCACCTACACCCCCGAGCTGATCGACGGCTTCGCGCGGCTGCGCGACACCCTGCCGATCAGCGAGCTGGTCCTGATCGACCCGGCCGCCGAGCGGCTGGAGCTCATCGGCGGCCTCGCCCGGCGGATCTTCGCCAAGCAGGACCACCCGGGCCGCATCACCACCACCTCCGACCTCGACGCGGGTGTGGCGGACGCCGACGCGGTACTGATCCAACTGCGCATCGGCGGGCAGGCCGCCCGGCTGCAGGACGAGACCTGGCCGCTGGAGTGCGGCTGCGTCGGCCAGGAGACCACCGGCGCCGGCGGGCTCGCCAAGGCGCTGCGCACCGTCCCGGTCGTCCTCGACATCGCCGAGCGGGTCCGGCGCGCCAACCCGGACGCCTGGATCATCGACTTCACCAACCCGGTCGGCATCGTCACCCGCGCCCTGCTCGGCGCCGGACACAAGGCCGTCGGGCTGTGCAACGTGGCCATCGGCTTCCAGCGCAGGTTCGCCAAGCTGCTGGACCTGACGCCGGCCGACATCCACCTCGACCACGTGGGGCTCAACCACCTCACCTGGGAGCTCGGCGTCCGCAAGGGCGGCCCCGACGGCGACGACCTGCTGCCGGGCCTGCTCGCCGCCCACGGCGACTCGATCGCCGGGGACCTGCGCCTGCCGCGCGCCGTGCTGGACCGGCTCGGCGTGGTGCCCTCGTACTACCTGCGGTACTTCTACGCGCACGACGAGGTCGTCCGGGAACTCGGCACGAAGCCCTCGCGGGCCGCCGAGGTCGCGGCGATGGAGCGCGAACTCCTCGGCCTGTACGGGGATCCCGCGCTCGACGAGAAGCCGGAACTGCTCGCCAAGCGGGGCGGCGCCTTCTACTCGGAGGCGGCCGTGGACCTCGCGGCGGCCCTGCTGGGCGACGGGGGGCCTTCGGTGCAGGTGGTCAACACGCTCAACAACGGCACCCTGCCCTTCCTGCCGGACGACGCGGTCGTGGAGGTGCAGGCCCGGGTGGACCGGTCCGGACCCGTGCCGATGGCGGCGCCCCGGCTGGACCCGCTGTACTCCGGGCTGATCGCGCACGTGAGCGCGTACGAGGACCTCGCGCTGGACGCCGCGGTGCGCGGCGGGCGCGAGCGGGTCTTCAAGGCGCTGCTGGCGCACCCGCTGGTGGGGCAGTTCGACCTCGCCGAGGGGCTGACGGACCGGCTCTTGGCGCACAACAAGGAGCACCTGCCATGGGCATGAGCCGGCCCGCCGTTCTCGCCGTGGACGCGGGCAACAGCAAGACGGACGTGGCGCTGATCGCGGCGGACGGCACGGTGCTCGGCACCGGCCGCTCGGGGGGCTTCCAGCCGCCCCGGGTCGGCATCGAGGCGGCCGTGGACGGGCTCGGGCGGGCCGTCGCGGAGGCGGCCGCGGCCGCCGGGCTGGCACCGCTCGCGCCCGGGGCCCCGTACGCCGACCGGGTCGCGGCCTGTCTGGCCAACGCCGACCTGCCGGTGGAGGAGAGACAGCTCGCGGAGGCCATCGGGGCGCGCGGCTGGGCCCCGGCCACCGAGGTGCGCAACGACACCTTCGCGATCCTGCGGGCCGGGCTGACCGAGACGGGTCCCGGTCCGGGAATCGAAACGGGAACCGGAACCGGAAAGGGAACGGGAACCGGAGCCTTGTCGGGGGCCCGGGGCCCGCGCGGGGTGGCCGTGGTGTGCGGGGCCGGCATCAACTGCGTGGGCATGCTCCCCGACGGGCGTACGGCCCGCTTCCCGGCACTCGGGCAGATCTCCGGCGACTGGGGCGGCGGGGGCGGCCTGGCCGGGGAGGCCCTGTGGTGGGCGGCGCGCGCCGAGGACGGCCGCGGCGGCCCGACGGGGCTGGCGGCGGCGCTGCCGGGGCACTTCGGGCTGGGCTCCGTGTACGAGCTGATCGCGGCGCTGCACCTGGGCACGCTCGCGCAGCAGCGCCTGCACGAGCTGGTGCCGGTGCTGTTCGCGGTGGCCGCGGCGGGCGATCCGGTGGCCACGGCGATCGTGGAGCGGCAGGCCGAGGAGGTGGCCCTGCTGGCGGTGGTGGCGCTGGACCGGCTCGGCCTGCTGGGCGAGGAGGCGCCCGTCCTGCTGGGCGGCGGGGTGCTCGCGGCCCGGCATCCGCAGCTGAACGGGCGGATCGGGGAGCTGCTGGCCGAACGGGCGCCGCACGCCCGGGTGTCGGTGGTGACGGCCCCGCCGGTGCTGGGCGCCGGGCTGCTGGGGCTGGACGCGGCCGGGGCCGCACCCGAGGCCTATGGAAAACTCCGTGCCCATTTCGGGTGAACCCGCCCCGGAGTGGCTCAGGTCTGGAACCGTGGCGGCCGTAAGGACGTATTGACGGTGAAGGGTGGCGGGGGGCCGCCCTCAGGAGATCCGCACCTGGTGGTGTGGCCGACCCGTCCGTACGGCCATACTGCTGCGGTGCAATGAGGACCGAGGGGGAGGTCACGGTGGCTGTCACAACACGCGCGCCCGCGCCGGGGGGCGCCGTCGCCGTGCCGCCCGACGGACCGCCGCGGCGGGGTACCGCCTGGGCGGAGGGCGTGGAGCGGCTGCGCGAGGCCGCGACCACCGAGCCCGGCCGGCTGCGGATCATCGGCGCGGCCCTGGCCGCCCTGATCCTGCTGTTCGGGTCGGTCGCCGTCTGGGAGATCTCCGACCGGGTCCTCGCGGCCGAGGACGTCGTGGGCCGCAGCCAGCCGCTGAGCGCGGACGCGGCGAGCATCTACCGTTCCCTCGCGGACGCCGACACGGCCTCCTCCAGCGGTTTCCTCGCGGGGTCCGCCGAGCCCCGGGAGGTCCGCGGCCGGTACGAGAAGGACATCGCGAACGTCTCGCGGCTGCTGGTGAGCGCGGCCGCCAACACCAGGGCCGACGAGGACTCCCGCAAGCAGATCACCCTGCTGAGCGAGCAGTTGCCCCGGTACACCGGCCTGATCGAGCAGGCGCGGGCCACCAACAAGCAGGGCCTGCCGCTGGGCGGCGCCTACCTCCGGTACGCGAACGAGCAGATGAGCACCCAGCTGCTGCCGGCCGCGCAGCGGCTCTACGAGGCGGAGACCGGCCGCCTCTACACCGACTACGACGACGCCCGCTCCCTGCCGCTGGCCTCGATCGGTGCGGGACTGCTCGCTCTCGCCCTCCTGGGATGGGCGCAGCGCCGCAACCACCGCCGCACCAACCGGGTCTTCAACCACGGGCTGGTCGCCGCGACCGCCGCCTCGGTGGTGGTGCTCCTGTGGCTGGCCGTGGGGCACACCATCGCCCGTGCCGAGCTGAACCAGGCCCGTACGGACGGGCAGGAGTCGCTGCAGGTCCTCAATGACGCGCGCATCGCCTCGCTCCAGGCGCGGGCCAACGAGAATCTGACGCTGATCGCGCGGGGCGCCGTGCTGGCCGCGGACAACAAGTCCGACAAGTACGACGTGGACTTCACGAACAACATGAAGGACCTGGACGCCGGGCTCGCGACGGCGCTGGCGCTGGCCGAGGACGCCGAGGGCCGCGATCCCGTCGCGGGCGCGATGGACGGCGTGAAGCAGTGGAAGCAGCGACACGCGGTGGCCCGGGAGACGGACCTCAAGGGCGACTACCAGGCGGCGCTGCCCCAGGTCATCGGGGACAAGGACCACAAGGACAGCAGCGGGGCCGCCTTCGACACGGTGGACGCCTCCCTGGAGCAGGCCGTGGCCCACGAACAGACGGAGTTCACCCGGGCGGCCCGCAGCGGGCTCGGCGCGCTGGACGGTCTGGTGACGGGCGCCGCGGCCCTGGCGGTCCTCGCCGCGGGGGCGGCTCTGCTCGGCATCGGGCGCAGGCTTTCGGAGTACAGGTGAGAGCGATGCACGCACGCGTGAGGCGCGAAGACGAGGGCCAGGCCGGACCGCGGGCCGCGGTGTCCGGCGTACGGCGGCTCGCGGGCCGGCTGCGCGGCTGGGGCGGGGTGAGCGCGATGGCCGCCGCCTGCGCGGTGACGGCCGCGGCCGTCCTGCTGCCGCTGGCCCAGGCGGCGCCCGAGACCGGCCGCCCCTCGGCGATCCACAGGCCGGCCGTGACGGCGGCGGCCCCGGCCACCCCCTTGGCGCCCGGCGACACCTGCCAGGACCCGGCGGCGAGCCTGCGCCCGTCCGGGGTGGACGGGCCCACCATCGAGCGGATCCGCAGCGCGGGCAAGCTCGTCGCGGGCGTGGACCAGAACAGCTTCAAGTGGGGCTACCGCAACCCGGTCGACGGCCACCTCGACGGTTTCGACATCGCCCTGGTCAAGGCCATAGCCAAGGACATCCTGGGCGACGAGAATGCGGTCATCTACCGGGCCATCCCCACCAGCCAGCGCATCCCCGCGCTCCAGGACGGCCGCGTCGACGTGGTCGTACGGACCATGACGATCAACTGCAAGCGGGTGGAGGACGTCGCCTTCTCGACGGCGTACTTCGAGGCCGGGCAGCAGGTGCTCGTTCCCAAGGACTCGACGATCACCGGCTACGACCCCTCCCTGAAGGGCCGCAGGATCTGCACCGCGGCCGGTTCGACGGCGGAGGCGTCCCTCAAGTCCGAGTCGTACGGCTCGGTGTCGGTCAGCGTGCCCAACCAGCTGGACTGCCTGGTCCGGCTGCAGCTCGGCGAGGTCGACGGCATCATCACGGACAACGCGCTCGCGGCCGGCCAGGCCGCGCAGGACCCGTCGATCCGGCTGGTCGGCTCCCCGTTCACCAAGGAGTTCTACGGGGTGGCCATGAAGAAGGACGCCGACGACCTGGTGCGCCGGGTCAACAAGGTCTTGGAGAACTACCGTGCGGGCGGCCCGCAGAGCCCGTGGATGCAGGCCTACGAAACCCACCTCAAGCCCGTGCTGCCCGGCGTGAGCGGACCGCCCGAGCCCAAGTACCGGGACGGCTGAGGCCGGTGGCGGATTCGGAGCCCCATGTCAGACCCCTGCTCGGGAACGCTGCGGTGATGGACCGGGACGAGGTCGACCGTGCGCTGGCCCGGCTGGGCGCGGAGCACGAGGCCGTCGAGACCTCGCTGCTCGCGCTGCAGGACCACGCCGGACGCCGGCTGCTGGAGGGCGCCGGGCTCACCGGGGTCACCAAGGAACGGTGGGCGGCCACCGACGCGGCCATCACCCGGCTGTGGACGTACTTCGACGCCTACAGCGGCGCACTGGCCGCCGCCCGGGCGATCCGCGAGCGGCGCCGCTGGCCCACGCGTGAGGACCTGGTCGAGCTGACCGACCGGCTGCGCGGTCCCGGCGTGACGATCGCCGGGGCCGGGGTGGAGGGCGCCCTGCTGGCCGAGCGGTTCTCCCTGGCCGAGCTGGTGGCCAGGATGAACGAGCTGTACGCGGGCTCGCTGGACGTGGTGGTGGCCGCCGACTCGGTGTGGTCGGCGCTGCCCGCCCGGATCGACCTGCTCGCCGCCGAGCTGCACCGCACCCGCTCGCTGGCCCACTCGGTGGGCGTGCGCCCGGGCGAGCACCCCTCGGGCGACGACCTGGAGGCCATCACCGCCGAGCTCGCGCAGCTGCGGGCGCAGGTGATCGCGGACCCGCTGGCGTTCTGGGTGCCGCTCGCGGGGAGTTCGGCGCCCGGGGGCGGCCGTCCCGACACGGTGCGGTACGACCGGGCCGCGCTCGCGCTGGAGGACGTACGCCGGGAGGTCGAGGCCGTGCTGGACGTACGGCAGGACGCCGAGCAGCGGCTGATCAGCCTGCGGGACGTGCTCTCGCGGGCCGACCGGACCCTGGCCGAGGCGCGGACCGCGCGCGGCGAGGTGCTCGCGAAGATCGCGGCGTCCGAGGTGCCCGCGGTGAGCGGGCCGCCGACGGCGCTGCAGGAGGAGCTGGCCGCGGCGGCCGAGCACCGGCGGCAGTCCCGGTGGCACCGGCTCTCGCCGCTGCTGGAGTCCTTGGAGGAGCGCGCCGAGGACGAACTGCGCAGGGCCCGCGAATCGTTGACAGCGGTGACGGCGCCGCTGGCGGTGCGGGCCGAGCTGCGCGGCCGGCTCGACGCGTACAAGGCGAAGGTGGCGCGGCACGGCATGGCGCAGGACCCGCTGCTGGTCGAGCGGTACGACACGGCCCGGCGGATGCTGTGGAGCGCGCCCTGCGACCTGCGGGCCGCCGAGCAGGCCGTCCTGCGCTACCAGTGGGCGGTGGCCGAGTCGCTGGCTCCGCCGCAGCCGCAGCACCAACCCCTGCCGGATCACCACCGGCCCGGCGGGCCGGGGAAGGAGGACGCATGAGCCTGACCGGAACCGCGTGCGTTCGCCCCGGCTGCCCGGGGGCGTACGAGGACATGGGCGGCGGCGAGGTGTACTGCGACACCTGCGGGCTGGCGCCGGCCGGCGCCGTCTCGGCGGGCGCCGAGGAGCTGGTGTCCGTACCGACCGCGATGACCAGCGCGGCGCGCCCCGGCGATTCGCAGCGCTCCGGGCGCTCCTGCGCATCCTCCTCGCGCTCCGCCCGCTCTTCCCGGTCCTCGTCCTCGCGCAGGTCGGTGTCGGGGCGGCTGTCGCGCGCGCTGTCCGGCGCCGCGTCCACCCGGTCGGTGTCGGTGCGCAGTTCGGGCTCGGCGGCCGCGTCCTCGGGGCGCAGCCGGCTCGGGGCCGGGCTGGTCAGCGTGCCGGAAGTCCCCCGTCCGGACCCTTCGGCGGCCGTGCTGGAGAACCCGGAGGTCCCGGAGCGCAAGCGGTTCTGCTCGCGCTCGGACTGCGGGGCCCCGGTGGGCCGCGCGCGCGGTGAGCGGCCCGGCCGGACGGAAGGGTTCTGCACCAAGTGCGGGCACCCGTACTCCTTCGTGCCCAAGCTGCGCGCGGGTGACGTCGTCCACGGCCAGTACGAGGTGGCGGGCTGCCTCGCGCACGGCGGTCTCGGCTGGGTCTACCTGGCGGTGGACCGGGCGGTGTCGGACCGGTGGGTGGTGCTCAAGGGCCTGCTGGACACCGGTGACCAGGACGCGATGGCGGCGGCGATATCGGAGCGGCGCTTCCTCGCGGAGATCGAGCACTCGAACATCGTGCGGATCTACAACTTCGTGGAGCACCTGGACCAGCGGACCGGCTCGCTGGACGGGTACATCGTCATGGAGTACGTCGGCGGCAAGTCCCTGAAGGAGATCGCCAACGACCGGCGCCGGCCGGACGGACGGCGCGATCCGCTGCCGGTGGAGCAGGCCTGCGCGTACGGCATCGAGGCGCTGGAGGCGCTCGGCCACCTGCACAGCAGGAACCTCCTGTACTGCGACTTCAAGGTGGACAACGCGATCCAGCAGCAGGACCAGCTGAAGCTGATCGACATGGGCGCGGTGCGCCGGATGGACGACGAGGAGTCGGCCATCTACGGCACCGTGGGCTACCAGGCGCCGGAGGTCGCGGAGCTGGGCCCCTCGGTCGCCTCGGACCTGTACACGGTGGCGCGGACGCTGGCCGTCCTGACCTTCGACTTCCAGGGGTACACCAACGTCTTCGCGGATTCGCTGCCGGATCCCGAGCACATCGAGGTCTTCGGGCGGTACGAGTCGTTCTACCGGCTGCTGGTGCGGGCGACCGACCCGGATCCGGGACGTCGGTTCGCGTCCGCGCAGGAAATGGCGGACCAGCTGACCGGTGTGCTGCGGGAGGTCGTCGCGCTCCAGACGGGCCGCCCCCGGCCGCAGGTCTCCACGCTGTTCGGGCCCGAACTGCGGGTGCCGGACGACAGGCTGTTCGCCGACACCGCCGGCGCCGAGGTGTCCCGGCTGGGGGCCAGGCCGGGTGCCCCTGCGGGCTCCGGGCTCCGGGCGCTGTCCGGCCGGCGCCGGCCAGCGGCCGCTCGCGCGGCGGCCCTCGCCCCGGCTC
>NZ_JBHWVJ010000115.1:0-20091 GCF_042736725.1 Streptomyces sp. NPDC060028
GCAGCAGAAGTCACACAGCAACTAACGATCAACTACTGGCGCAGGACACTAGTGCTGTGGCCGGAGCGTGCGCCGGGGCGAACGCCCGTGGCTTCCCCAAGGGGCCGTCAGCCCCACTGTTCGATGCCGAGCTTGATCACCAGCGCGCCCACCACCGTCAGCAGCACGCCGCGGACGAAGCCGCTGCCCTTCTTGAGCGCCATCCGGGCCCCGACCATGCCGCCGGCCAGGTTGAACACCGCCATCAGCGCGGCCAGCTGCCACAGCACCATGCCCTGGTACGCGAACATCGCGAGCGCCCCGGCGTTGGTGCAGCAGTTGACGATCTTGGCGGTGGCGGAGGCGGTGACCAGGTCGAGGTGGAGCAGCGCGGTGAGGGCGAGCACCAGGAAGGTGCCGGTGCCGGGTCCGATGAGGCCGTCGTAGAAGCCGATGCCGAGGCCGGCCAGGCCGATCGCGAGCAGCATCCGCTGCCGGCTGACGGGCGCGGTGGAGGGGGCGGCGCCGAAACCGGGCTTGAAGATCACGACGGCCGCCACGATCACGAGCACCACCATGATCAGCGGGCGCAGCGCGTCCTTGCTGATGCCGCCCGCGAGCGCGGCCCCGCCCATGGATCCGGCGAGCGCGGCCAGGCCGATGCGGACGGCGAGCTTCAGGTCCACCGGGGCCTTGCGCGCGTACGTGACCGCCGCACCCGAGGTGCCGACGATGGCCACCGCCTTGTTGGTGCCGAGGACGGTGGCGGGATGGGCGTGCGGCAGGCCGAGCAGCAGGGCGGGCAAAAGCAGCAGACCGCCGCCGCCCACCACCGCGTCGATCCAGCCGGCCGCCGCGGCGGCCACGCACAGCACGATGAGCATGGTCGTTGATATGTCAGGCACGGTCACGACCCTATGGAGCGGTTGGGTGCAGCGACCATCAATCCCCGGAAACTTGCGCAAAGGTTGAGCTTTGCCTGGCCGGCGCCCGGTCCGGCGCCACCGGAGCAGCCGGGTCCACGACCGCCGTCAGCACGCTCGCGGCCACCACGCTGGCCAGCCCCAGCCCGGCCGCCAGCCGCCGCGCGGGCGGTACGCGGGCCAGTGCGGCCTGCCACGGGGACGGCCTGCGGTGCCGTCCGGGAGCGCGGGCAGGGGCGGGTGCAGGGGCTGATGCAGAGGCGGGCCCGGCCTCGGGCAGGGTGATGTGCAGCGGGTGACGCATCGGCGCGGGACCTCTCGAAGGACGCGGGGCTCGGAAATCAGAAGCTGAAGCACTCGCAGTGGATGCGCTCGGCCGGCACCCCGGCGCGCAGCAGCGAGGTCTGCGCCGCCCGGGCCATCCCCGGCGGCCCGCACACGTACACGTCGTGCTCGGCCAGGTCCGGCACCAGCGCGGCCAGCGCCTGCGGGGCGAGCGGATCTCCCCCGGCCACCGCTGGGAGGTGCCCCCCTGCGGCGCGGGACGGCCCGAGCAGGTAGTGCAGCCCGGCGTGCCGCTCGGCGGCGATCGCCTCCAGCTCGGAGCGCAGCACCAGGTGCTCCTCGGCCCCGGCCCGGTAGAGCAGGGTGATCTCCCCCGGCCCGCCGGGCAGCGTCTCGAACAGGGCCCGCATCGGGGTGATCCCCACTCCGCCGGCGATCAGCAGCACCTTCGCGCGGGTGCGCCGGGCGGCGGTGAGCGCCCCGAACGGGCCGGTGGCCAGCACCCGCGTGCCGGGGCGCAGCCGGCGGATCCGGCGGGAGTGGCCGCCGAGGCCCTTCACGGTGATCCGCAGGGTGTTGCCCCGGACCGGCGCGGACAGCGAGAACGGCAGGGCGGTGTGCCACAGCCGCCGCTGGAGGAACCGCCAGCGCAGGAACTGCCCCGGCTGCGCGCGCAGCTCCGCGAGGTGCGCCCCGTACATGACGACGGAGACCACCCCGGGCCCCTCGGCCCGGACCTCCAGGACCCGCAGCGCGTGCCGCGCGGCCTGCCGTACGGGGACCACGGCCCGGTACCAGACGAGCAGGACGGCGACGACGGCGTGGGCGAGCGCCCAGAACCAGGCGACCAGGGTGAGATCGGGCCCGGCGAGCTGGTGGCCGAAGGCGAGCGCGGCGGCGAGGTAGACGAACAGGTGCACCCCGCGCCAGGTTTCGTGGGAGACGCGGCGGCGTACGGACCGGGCGGAGGTGATGCCGACGCCGGCCAGCAGCACGGTCCCGGCGAGGGCGGCGGCCACCGCCGGGTATCCCAGCAGCTCACGGGCGGCACGGACGACGTCGGCCCCCTCGTGGACGGCGTACCCGCACAGCGCGAGGAGCGCGTGCCCGAAGCAGAGCAGCAGCACGTGGCGGCCGCCGAGAGCGTGCCAGCGGGCGAGGCGGTCCGCGCCCACCCCGTGCTCGACGGCGGGCACCCTCGCCATCAGGAACAGCAGGACGAGCACCCCGTACCCGGCGAGCAGCCCGCTGAGGTGCGCGGCGGTGGCGAACAGCGCGTCGAGCCGGGCCGAGGGCCGTACCTGCGCCGCCCAGAGCAGGGTGACCACCCCCGCCCCGCCGAGCATCCCGCCCTTGACCCGCACCACCGCATCTCGCATGGCGCCCACGCTAAGCGGACCCCGGGCCCCCGGGATGATCCTTAAGGCGGCCTTGAGGAACGCCTCACCGACGCTTAACCCCGCCGCTGAGGTGGGCGTTCCGCCCGGGTAACAACGCCGATGCGGCGGGGAAACAGCGGGCGCGCACGCTCGTGCCATGACCTCGGAAAAGCGTGTGGTGGTGATCGGCGGCGGCCTCGCGGGCCTTCGGCTCGCGCAGCGGCTCGCCGGAGCCGCGGCGGTGACCGTGCTGGGCGAGGAGCCGCACGTCCCGTACAACCGCGTGCTGCTGGCCGACGTCCTGGCCGGCCGGTACGCCCCGGAGGTGGCCGCCCTCCCGGCGCCCGGCCCGGCGCTGCGGCGCGGTGTCCGGGCGGTCCGCATCGACCGGGCCGACCGGGCGGTGCACTGCGACGACGGCAGCACGGAGCGGTACGACACGCTGGTGCTGGCCACCGGTTCCAACCCGGTCCTGCCGCCGCTGCGCGGACTGTTCGAACCGGACGGGCGGGAACTCCCGGACGGGGTGCACGCGTTCCGCACCATGGACGACTGCCTGGCGCTGTCGGCGGCGGTACGTCCGGGCGTACGGGCGGTGGTGATCGGCGGCGGCCTGCTGGGCGTCTCGGCCGCGCGGGCCCTGGCGGAGCGCGGTGCGCAGGTGGTGCTGGCCCAGCAGGCGGAGCGGCTGCTGGAGCGCCAACTGGACGCCGACTCCTCGGCCTTGCTGCACGCCCACCTGTCCACCCTCGGCGTGGAGATCCACACGGCGTGCCGCGTCCGCGGCCTGACGACTTCACCTGCGGGGCCGCTGCCCTCCGGGCGATCCGGCCCGCCAACAGACGGCATCAGCCCGGATTCAGCCTCGCCGGCGTTTGAGGCGCGGGTCCGGGCAGAGCCCGGGAGGCGGCGCGGCGGGGGCGGTCCCCGGGCGGTCACCGGGGTGGAGTTCGCCGACGGCTACCGGCTCGACGCCGACATCGTCGTGCTCGCCTGCGGCGTACGCCCCCGCACCGGCCTGGCCCGGGCCGCCGGCATCGAGGTCCGCACCGGCGTCGTGGTCGACGACCGCCTGCGGACGAGCGACCCCCGCATCCACGCCATCGGCGACTGCGCCGAGCACGCCGGCCAGGTGTACGGCCTGGCAGGCCCCGCGCTGGAGCAGGCCGACGCCCTCGCCTCGGTCCTGACCGGAGCGCCCACGCAGTACACCGGCACCCGCGCCCTCACCCGCCTCACCCTCGGCGGAGCCGACCTCGCCGCCTTCGGCGAGACGACCCCCCGCCCCGGCGACGACGTGGTCCGCCTCGCCGACGCCACCCGGCGCACCTACCGCAAGGTCGTCGTCCGCGGGGACCGCCTCGTCGGCGGCGTACTGCTCGGCGAACTCTCCACCGTGGGCGCCCTCGCCCGCAGCTGGGAGGACGGCGAACCCCTGACCGACCTGTTCCACCTGCTCACCGACGACGGAGGCCACTGACATGACCGAGCCCCTGCCCGCGATCGTGCTCATCGGGCACGGCATGGTCGGCCAGCGCTACCTAGAGGCGCTCGCCGAGCGCGGCGCCACCGCCACGCACCGGATCACCGTGCTCTGCGAGGAACCCCGGCCCGCCTACGACCGGGTGCACCTCACCTCCTACTTCTCCGGCAGCACCCCCGAGGACCTGTCCATGACGCCCGCCGGCTTCATGGCCGAGCACGGCATCTCCCTCCACCTGGGCGACCCCGCCGAGACCGTGGACCGGCAGGCCCGTACCGTCACCTCCCGCTCCGGGCAGGTGTTCCCGTACGACGTCCTGGTGCTGGCGACCGGCAGCTACCCCTTCGTGCCGCCCGTCCCCGGCAAGGACGCCCCGGGCTGCTTCGTCTACCGCACCATCGAGGACCTCCTCGCGATCGAGGAGTACGCCAAGACCCGCACCCGCGGCGCCGTCGTCGGCGGCGGCCTCCTCGGTCTGGAGGCGGCCGGCGCCCTGCAAGGGCTGGGCCTGGCCACCCGCATCGTGGAGTTCGCGCCGCGCCTGATGCCCGCCCAGGTCGACGAGGGCGGCGGCGCGGCCCTGCTGCGCACCATCGAGTCCATGGGCCTGACCGTCCACACGGGCGTCGGCACCCAGGAGGTACTGACGGGAGAGGACGGATCCGTCAGCGGGATGCGGCTCTCCGACGGCTCCACCGTCGAGAGCGACCTCGTGGTCTTCTCGGCCGGCGTCCGCCCCCGCGACCAGCTCGCCCGCGCCGCCGGCCTGACCGTCGGCGAGCGCGGCGGCATCAGCGTCGACTCCCGCTGCCGCACCTCCGACCCGCAGGTCTACGCCATCGGCGAGTGCGCGCTCGCCTCCGACGGCCGCGTCTACGGTCTGGTCGCGCCCGGCTACGAGATGGCCGAGACGGCCGCCGACGACCTGCTGGGCCGTGAGAAGGAATTCACCGGAGCCGACCTCTCCACCAAGCTCAAGCTGCTCGGCGTGGACGTGGCCTCCTTCGGCGACGCCCACGGAGCCGCCGCCGACAGCCTCGACGTCGTCTACTCCGACTCCCGCTCGGGGGTCTACAAGAAGGTGGTCGTCTCGGCCGCGGGCGTCCTGCTCGGCGGCGTCCTGGTCGGCGACGCGGACTCGTACGGCCTGCTGCGCCCGCTCACCGGCTCCGTCCCGCCCGTCGCCCCCGAGCAGCTGGTCCTGCCCGCCGGCATCGGCGCGCCCGCCGCCCTGGGCCCGGGTTCGCTGCCGGACACCGCGGTCGTCTGCTCCTGCCACAACGTCACCAAGAAGGCCATCACCGCCTACGAGACCCTGGCCGAGGTCAAGAAGTGCACGAAGGCCGGCACCGGCTGCGGCAGCTGCCTGAAGGTGATCGGCC
Source organism: Streptomyces sp. NPDC060028 (assembly GCF_042736725.1). Classification (NCBI taxonomy): domain Bacteria; kingdom Bacillati; phylum Actinomycetota; class Actinomycetes; order Kitasatosporales; family Streptomycetaceae; genus Streptomyces; species Streptomyces sp. NPDC060028. The sequence goes on from NZ_JBHWVJ010000115.1 coordinate 5,432, forward strand.
AGCTGCTGCCGGCCTCCACCGACAAAGGGCTGTGCGGCTGCTTCCCGTTCACGCGCGCCGAGCTCTACGAGATCGTCCGTACCCGTCGGCTGACCTCGTACCGGCAGATCCTCGACGGCCACGGCCGTCCGGAGGCCCGCGGCGGCGACGGCTGCGAGGTCTGCAAGCCCACCGTCGGCTCGATCATCGCCTCCCTCGCGCCCACCCTGGGTGCGAGCGGCTACGTCCTGGACGGCGAGCAGGCCGCCCTCCAGGACACCAACGACCACTTCCTCGCGAACCTCCAGCGCAACGGCTCCTACTCGGTCGTCCCGCGCATCCCCGGCGGTGAGATCACCCCCGACAAGCTGATCGTGATCGGTGAGGTGGCCCGCGACTTCGGCCTCTACACGAAGATCACCGGCGGGCAGCGCATCGACCTCTTCGGCGCCAGCGTCGATCAGCTCCCGCGGATCTGGGCCCGGCTGGTGGACGCCGGATTCGAGTCCGGGCACGCCTACGGGAAGGCCCTGCGGACGGTGAAGTCCTGCGTCGGGCAGACCTGGTGCCGCTACGGGGTCCAGGACAGCGTGCGCATGGCCATCGACTTGGAGCTGCGCTACCGGGGCCTGCGCGCCCCGCACAAGCTCAAGTCGGCGGTCTCCGGCTGTGCCCGCGAATGCGCCGAGGCGCAGAGCAAGGACTTCGGCGTCATCGCCACGGCCAGCGGCTGGAACCTCTACGTCGGCGGCAACGGCGGGGCCACCCCGCGCCACGCGGACCTGCTGGCCCAGGACCTGTCGGACGCCGAACTGATCCGGCTCATCGACCGGTTCCTGATGTTCTACATCCGCACCGCCGACCGGCTGGAGCGCACCTCGGCCTGGCTGGAGCGGCTGGAGGGGGGCCTGGCCCACCTGCGGGACGTGGTCGTTCACGACTCGCTCGGGCTGTGCGCGGAGCTGGAGTCGCTGATGTCCGACCACGTGGCGCACTACCGGGACGAATGGGCCGAGACGCTCCAGGACCCGGAGCGGCTGCGGCGGTTCGTGTCCTTCGTCAACGCGCCCGGAGCCCCCGATCCGACCGTCAAGTTCGTCCCCGAGCGCGACCAGGTCAAGCCCGACCTGGCCGTCCTGACCCTGGAGCCCGTGGGAGGCACCCGATGACCGTGGAACTCAAGGTGGCGGAGGGATGGCTGACGGTGTGCGAGCTGGCCGTACTGGTGCCCGGGCGCGGGGTGGCGGCGCTGCTGCCGGACGGGAGTCAGGCCGCGGTGTTCGTCGACCGCGCGGGGCGCCCGTACGCCATCGGCAACCAGGACCCCTTCACCGGGGCGCAGGTGCTCTCGCGCGGGCTGGTGGGGTCGGCCGCCGGGCGGCCCTTCGTGGCCTCGCCGCTGCTCAAGCAGCGCTTCGACCTGGAGTCGGGGCGCTGTCTGGACGACGAGGAGGTGGCGGTCCGTACGTACCCGGTGCGGACCGCCGCGACCTCGCGGTGATCAGCCCTGGACCATCGCCGGGTCCATCCACATGATCTCCCAGGTGTGGCCGTCGAGGTCGTCGAAGGCCCGGCCGTACATGACGCCGTGGTCCTGGGCGGGGCGGGGCTCGGTGGCCCCGGCCGCCAGGGCCCCGTCGACGAGTTCATCGACCGCGGCGCGGCTCTCGGCGCTCAGGCAGAGCAGCACCTCGGAGGTCGTGGTCGCGTCGGCGATGGCCTTGTGGGTGAAGTCCTTGTAGCGGGCCTCGGTGAGGAACATCGCGACGATGCTCTCGGTGATGGGCATGGCGGCGCAGTTCTCGTCGGTGAACTGGGCGTTGAAGGAGTAACCGAGCTTGCCCCAGAAGGTCTTGGAGGCCTCGAGGTCCTTGACCGGCAGGTTGACGAAGATCATGGTGGAGGACATCTCGGTCCCTCTTCTCTCGCTGTTGTCGTTGCTTTCGAGAGGTAGACCGGGGAGCCCCGGGAAACTCATCGCTCCCCGCGAAAATTTTTCCGGGATTCCCGAAACCGCAGGTCAGGCCGCTGTGGAGCGCAGTTGCAGGGCCGCCAGCGGTACGAAGCCCAGCCCGTCGCCGCTCGCCGCCGAGGCGTCCTGCCCGGCGAGGCGTTTGTGCAGGGTCAGGGCGATCCGCTCGCCCTGACCCTTGGCCCGCTCGGCGTTCGGCCCCTGGTGCAGACCGTCGATGGTGGCGCGCCACAGCTGTACCCAGCGCCCGAAGTCCTCCGCGCTCATGGCCCGCGCGGAGTTCAGCGCGGCGTGCGGGGCGAAGGCGTCGCGCCGGTAGTCGGCGCTGCGGAACAGGGCCCGCTCCCAGAAGTCGGTGATCCGGGGGAGGTGCGCTTCGAGGTCGGTACCGGCGATCTCGGTGAAGAACGGCCCGATCCGCGAGTCGGCGAAGGCGGCCGTGTAGAAGCGGCGCAGCACGACGTCGAGGTCGGCGCGGCCGCGAATATCGGCTTCGGCGGCGAAGTGGTTCATTGCTCCACCATCCTCCCCCATGCCGGGCCTCCCCAGGGGAGAAAGTCCCGCAGTCCGGTGGGAGGCCGCCTCGTGCGACCCGGACCCGCTGCCCCCGCCGGGGCTGGGGTCGGGGGCCGCACGAGGCTTACGAGGCCACCGCGCCGCCCTTGAGCAGCGCGGCCCCCAGGGGCGTGACGGTGTGCAGTACGGCGTTGCCCCGGCGCAGGGTGGTGACCAGGCCCGCCTCGCGCATGACGCAGGCGTGCTGGCTCGCGGAGGCGAGCGAGACCCCGGCCCGGCGGGCCAGTTCGCTGGTGGTGGCGCCGTCGCCGATGGCCCGCAGCACCACCGAGCGGGTGTGCCCGACCAGCTTGCCCAGGGTGCGCTGGCGCTGCTCCTCCGCCGGCCGGGCCGACTCGCCGCCGGCGGGCGCGGAGGCCAGCTGGGCGGCGGCCGGGTACACCAGCACCGGCGGGAGTTCCGGGTCGTGCAGGGTCACCGCGGTGCGGCGGCAGAAGAAGGACGGCTGGAGCAACAGCCCGCGCCCCCGCAACCGTACGTCCCGGTCCACGGGGTAGTCGCACTCCAGCACCGGGGCCCGCCAGCGCAGCATCGGCGGCAGCGAGGCCAGCAGCTCGTCCGCTCCCCCGTCCAGCAGGGCGCGGCCCCGTGCGGCCCGCTCGGCCTCGATCTGGGCCTGGATGTGGGTCCAGTACGGTTCCACGGCCGCCCGGTGGTAGCCGCGCAGCTCGCCCAGCAGCCGGGGCAGGTGCTTGGTGCCGCCGTCCATGAACTCCCGCAGCCTGCTCGGCGGCGGGGTCCCGAAGGCCGCACCGAAGCCCGTACCGGCGCCCGCGCCCGCGCCGACGAGGCCGAGCTCGCGCCGCATGCGCTCGGGACGGATCCCGCGCAGCGCGTCGAGACCCACGTCCCATCCGTACTGCCCCTCCACAGGGGTCAGGAAATCCGGGAAATAGCCGCGACTGGGTATGAGCGTGCCGAGGAGCCGTGTTTCACCATTCAACCTGCTCCGGGTTTCCGTACGCCATTCACCGAACAACCGGGCGTCACGCCGGTCTCTTAAGCGGTGAAAACTAAGAATCGTTTCCCACAACGCATCGGGACGCCCTGCCATCCGTACGCGTGCCAGGTCCACTCCAGTGAAATGGATACGAAGCACCGAACCCCCACCTGTGCAACCGCAATCCCCCCGCCTCATGAGTATGCATGCCGTCACACGACGTCACCACGCCCTTTCAGCCACAGTTGAAACCCCTTTCGGCGAGGGCGTGACAACCGAAATCCTGTACTCCGCCAGGCACACTCCAGTGCGACCGAAACGCTCCGTGAAGGCCGTGGGGGGCTTTGCGGGGCCTGGCGGTCGGTCGCACCGGGAAGCGCCGACGTGCCCGGCGATTGGCGGCAGGCGGTGGACGGGTGGGGATCCGTCCACCGCCTGGTGCCGTAAAGATTCGTTGAACAAAAAAAGAAATAGGCGCGGCTGCCCTCGGGGGTCAGGGAACCCGGGGGCAGCCGCGGTCTACAGGGCCCGTCGCACGGGCCGGGGGTCAGGGGCCGGGGTCAGCGGCTGTCGCTGCCCTTCGCCTCGGCGGCCGCACGGCCCGCCTCCAGGCGCGCCACCGGGATCCGGAAGGGCGAGCAGGAGACGTAGTCGAGGCCGACCTCGTGGAAGAAGTGGACGGACTCGGGGTCGCCGCCGTGCTCGCCGCAGACGCCGAGCTTGAGGTCGGGGCGGGTGGCCCGGCCGGCCTGGACCGCGGAGCGGACCAGCGCGCCGACGCCGTCCCGGTCGATGGTCTCGAACGGGGAGACCCCGAAGATGCCCTTCTCCAGGTAGGCGGTGAAGAAGCTGGCCTCGACGTCGTCGCGGGAGAAGCCCCACACCGTCTGGGTCAGGTCGTTCGTGCCGAAGGAGAAGAACTGCGCGGCCTCGGCGATCTGGCCGGCGGTCAGCGCGGCGCGCGGCAGCTCGATCATGGTGCCGATGGTCAGCTTGAGGTTGGTGCCGGTGGCGGCCTCGACCTCGGCGATGACCTGGTCGGCCTCGTCGCGGACGATCTCCAGCTCCTGGACCGTGCCGACGAGCGGGACCATGATCTCGGCGCGCGGGTCGCCCTTGGCGTTCTTGCGCTCGGCCGCGGCTTCGGCGATCGCCCGGACCTGCATCTTGAACAGGCCGGGGATGACCAGACCGAGGCGGACGCCGCGCAGACCCAGCATCGGGTTCTGCTCGTGCAGCTTGTGCACGGCCTGGAGCAGGCGCAGGTCGTTCTCGTTGGCGTCCTTGCGGGACTCGGCGAGGGCGACGCGCACCGACAGCTCGGTGATGTCGGGCAGGAACTCGTGCAGCGGCGGGTCGAGCAGGCGGACGGTGACGGGCAGGCCGTCCATCGCCTCGAACAGCTCGACGAAGTCCTTCTTCTGGAGCGGCAGGAGGGCACTGAGTGCCTCCTCGCGCTCGCCGTCGGTGTCCGCGAGGATCAGGCGCTCGACCATCTCGCGGCGCTCGCCGAGGAACATGTGCTCGGTGCGGCACAGGCCGATGCCCTGGGCGCCGAAGCGGCGGGCGCGCAGCGCGTCCTCGGCGTTGTCGGCGTTGGCGCGCACCCGCAGCCGGCGGACGCGGTCCGCGTAAGCCATGATCCGGTGCACGGCGGCGACGAGCTCGTCGGCGTCGTCGGCGCCGGCGTGCATGCGGCCCTCGAAGTACTCGACGACCGGGGAGGGTACGACGGGTACCTCACCGAGGTAGACCTTGCCGGTGGAGCCGTCGATGGAGACGACGTCGCCCTCTTCGATGACCGTGTCGCCGACCGTCATGCGGCGGCGCTTGGTGTCGACGTCGAGCTCCTCGGCGCCGCAGACACAGGTCTTGCCCATGCCGCGGGCGACGACGGCGGCGTGCGAGGTCTTGCCGCCGCGCGAGGTCAGGATGCCCTCGGAGGCGATCATGCCGTCCAGGTCGTCCGGGTTGGTCTCGCGGCGGATCAGGATGACCTTCTCGCCGGAGCGGGACCACTTGACGGCCGTGTACGAGTCGAAGACGGCCTTGCCGACGGCCGCGCCCGGGGAGGCGGCGATGCCGCGGCCGAGCAGCTCGGTCTTGGCGTCCTCGTCGAAGCGGGGGAACATCAGCTGCGCGAGCTGGGCGCCGTTGACGCGCTGGAGCGCCTCGGCCTCGTCGATCAGGCCCTGGTCGACGAGCTGGGTGGCGATGCGGAAGGCGGCGCCGGCGGTGCGCTTGCCGACACGGGTCTGGAGCATCCACAGCTGGCCGCGCTCGATGGTGAACTCGATGTCGCAGAGATCCTTGTAGTGGGTCTCCAGCGTCGTCATGATCGTCATGAGCTGGTCGTACGAGACCTTGTCGATGGCCTCCAGGTCCGCGAGCGGCACGGTGTTGCGGATGCCCGCGACCACGTCCTCGCCCTGGGCGTTCTGGAGGTAGTCGCCGTAGACGCCCGCGTGGCCGCTGGCCGGGTCACGGGTGAAGGCGACGCCGGTGCCCGAGTCGGGGCCGAGGTTGCCGAAGACCATGGAGCAGATGTTGACCGCGGTGCCCAGGTCGCTCGGGATGCGCTCCTGGCGACGGTAGAGCTTGGCGCGGTCGGTGTTCCACGAGTTGAAGACCGCCTCGACGGCGAGGTCCATCTGCTCGCGGGCGTCCTGCGGGAACGCGCGGCCGGCTTCCTTGGCCACGATCTTCTTGAAGCGCGTGACCAGCTTCTTCAGGTCGGCGGCGTCGAGGTCGGTGTCGACGGTGACCTTCTTGGCGGCCTTGGCCTCTTCGAGGGCGTCCTCGAAGAGCTCGCCGTCCACGCCCAGGACGGTCTTGCCGAACATCTGGATGAGGCGGCGGTACGAGTCCCACGCGAAGCGCTCGTCACCGGCCTGGGAGGCGAGGCCCTTCACGGACGCGTCGGAGAGGCCGATGTTGAGGACGGTGTCCATCATGCCCGGCATCGAGAACTTGGCGCCGGAGCGCACGGAGACCAGCAGCGGGTCGTCCGACTGGCCGAGCTTCTTGCCCATCTTCGCCTCGAGGGCAGCGAGGTGCGCGCCGACCTCTTCGCGCAGCTCGGCCGGTGCCTCGCCGCTGCCGAGGTAGACCTTGCAGGCCTCGGTGGTGATGGTGAAGCCGGGAGGGACCGGCAGACCCAGGTTGGTCATCTCGGCGAGGTTGGCTCCCTTGCCGCCGAGAAGGTCCTTGAGGTCGCGGTTGCCCTCGGTGAAGTCGTAGACGAACTTCTGATCTTTGTTTTCCGACACGGGTCTCGACTCCTCGAGGCTCGGTGGCTGCCCTGACGGCCAGGAACATACCCAGATCAAAGGCTTATGGGTACGTCCACTTGGTCGTCATGAGGCTGTAACCACCCGTGCGCCAGGACATCGAAAGTGACTGGCGGGTAGCCAGAACATACGAAGAGCGTTCAGGTCCCGAAGGATGAGGGGACTTTTGAGGCTTGAACCCGCTCGGATGAGCGATCATCGATACATTTGCGTTCAAGTCTTGAACGTACAAAGGGTGGCACCCAGTGCCACCCTTTGAAAGTCTTACCCGTGATTTTTGCGCTCATCTGAGCGCAACCCCACCCATGCGTGGCGTATGTCACGCCGCTGATGGCACGTTTTGCCAGCTAATTCTCAGCCTCCGGACGTGTCGAGTTCGGCTTCCTCGCTCACGCCCGCACAGTCGTAGGGATCCTTCAACCAGCCCTCGGGCAGGACGACCCGGTTGTTTCCGGACGTACGGCCCCGCGGACCGTCCGCACTCTCGGGCCACGCCTGGTCCAGGTCCAGCTCGCTCAGATGAGCATCCAGTTCGGCCAGGGAGGAGGTGATGGCCAGTTTCTTGCGCATCTCCGAACCCACCGAGAAACCCTTGAGGTACCAGGCCACGTGCTTACGGAAGTCGATCACCCCGCGCGCCTCGTCACCGATCCACCGGCCCAGCAGTTCGGCATGCCGGTGCATGGTCGCCGCGACCTCGCGCAGCGTCGGCTCGTGGAAGTCCTCGGGACGGCCCTCGAAGGCCGCCACCAGGTCGTTGAACAGCCACGGCCGCCCCAGGCAGCCGCGCCCCACGACCACGCCGTCACAGCCGGTCTCGCGGACCATGCGCAGCGCGTCCTCGGCGCACCAGATGTCGCCGTTGCCGAGCACCGGGATCTCCGGCACGTGCTCCTTGAGCCGCGCGATGGCGTCCCAGTCGGCCGTGCCGCCGTAGTGCTGGGCGGTGGTGCGCCCGTGCAGCGCGATGGCGGTGACGCCTTCCTCGACGGCGATCCGGCCGGCGTCGAGGTAGGTGAGGTGGTCGTCGTTGATGCCCTTGCGCATCTTCATCGTCACCGGGAGGTCGCCGGCCCCGGCGACGGCCTCGCGAAGGATCGCGCGCAGCAGGTTGCGCTTGTACGGGAGGGCCGAGCCGCCGCCCTTGCGCGTGACCTTGGGGACCGGGCAGCCGAAGTTGAGGTCGATGTGGTCGGCGCGGTCCTCCTCGACGATCATCCGGACCGCCTTGCCGACCGTCACGGGATCGACTCCGTACAGCTGGATCGAGCGGGGCTTCTCGGCCTCGTCGAAGTGGATCAGCTGCATGGTCTTCTCGTTGCGCTCGACCAGGGCGCGGGTGGTGATCATCTCGCTCACGAACAGTCCCTTGCCGCCCGAGAACTCGCGGCACAGGGTACGGAACGGGGCGTTGGTGATGCCGGCCATGGGCGCGAGCACCACCGGGGGCTGCACGGTGTGCGGGCCGATCGCGAGGGGCGGAGGGAGCGTGGTCATTCCACCATTGTGGCTCAGTCGCGCCGCACCGCATATTTCATTAGTTAGCCGTACTATCGGCTACATGCACGACTTGAGCCGCCGGCGGCGCATGCTCGTACTGGCGATCTGCTGCATGAGCCTGCTCATCGTCAGCCTCGACAACACCGTCCTGAACGTCGCCCTCCCGGCGATGCGACGCGAGCTGAACGCCTCCCTCGCCGGAATGCAGTGGACGATCGACGCGTACACGCTGGTCCTGGCCTCGCTGCTGATACTGGCGGGCTCCACGGCGGACCGGATCGGCCGCCGCAAGGTCTTCAGCGTGGGCCTCGTCCTCTTCACGGCCGGCTCGCTGCTGTGCTCGCTCGCGCCCAGCCTGGGATGGCTGGTCGCCTTCCGGATGATCCAGGCGGTGGGCGGCTCCATGCTCAACCCCGTCGCCATGTCGCTCATCACCAACACCTTCACCGACCCCCGCGAGCGCGCCCGCGCGATCGGCGTGTGGGGCGCGGTGGTCGGCGTCTCCATGGCCGCCGGCCCGCTGATCGGCGGGCTGCTGGTGGACTCGGTCGGCTGGCGGTCCATCTTCTGGGTCAACCTTCCGATCGGCCTGGCCGCCCTCGTACTGACCCTGCGCTACGTCCCCGAGTCGCGGGCCGACCGCCCCCGCCGGCCGGATCCGGTCGGGCAGCTGCTGGTCATGGGGGTGCTCGGCTCGGTGACGTACGGGATCATCGAGGCCCCGGCGGCCGGCTGGTACTCCCCGCTGATCCTGGGCTGCGCCGCGGTCGCCGTGGCCTGTCTGGCCGGGCTGCTGGTGTACGAGCCGCGGCGGGCGCAGCCGCTGATCGACCCGCGGTTCTTCCGCAGCGCCCCCTTCAGCGGGGCCACGGTGATCGCGGTGAGCGCCTTCGCCGCGCTGTCCGGGTTCCTGTTCCTGAACACCCTGTACCTCCAGGACGTACGGGGGCTGGACGCCCTGGACGCCGGGCTCTACATGCTGCCGATGGCGGCGCTGACCGGCCTGTGCGCCCCGCTGTCGGGGCGGCTGGTGGGCAGCCGGGGGCCGCGGCTGCCGCTGGTGGTCGCGGGGGTGGCCATGGGGGCGAGCGGGCTGCTGTTCGCGGCGTTCTCGGCGGAGGCCTCCACACCGCTGATGTTCGCCGGGTACGTGCTCTTCGGTCTGGGCTTCGGGATGGTCAACGCCCCGATCACCAACACCGCGGTCTCCGGGATGCCCCGCGCCCAGGCGGGGGTCGCGGCGGCCATCGCCTCCACCAGCCGGCAGACCGGCGGGATGCTGGGCGTCGCGGTGATCGGCGCCGTCCTGGCGGCCGGGACGGCGGGCGGCGGCGACTTCGTGGCGGCGACCCGGCCCGCCTGGTGGATCATCACCGGGTGCGGGCTGCTCGTACTGGCCGTGGGCTTCGCCACCAGCGGCCGGTGGGCGCACGGGACGGCCCTGCGCACGGCCTCCGCCCTGGAGCCGGAGCCGGTGCTCAGCCCCGCGCCGGCCGGCGCTCCCCCGCGCGTTTGACGATCCGGTCCCCGACGCTGAAGGCCGCCCAGGTACGGCCGTCCACCAGGTACGAGGTCTCGGCGCCGGTCTCGTCGCGTACGTGGAGCCACAGATCGGTGCGGCTGCCGACGGTGAGCTGGACGTTCCTCGTGCTCCGGGCGACGACCACGCCCTCGTAGGTCTCGGCCGACTCGCGCCGGCCGGTCGCGGCCACGGCCGAGGCCAGCGCCAGGACGATCCACGCACAGAGCACCCAGAACAGAATCCACACGGCCCCCACCCCCGGAATCGATTCTCCGTCCGCGGGGCCGGGAGCGGAATCCCCCTGACGGGGGGTCTCGGCTGTTCCTGTTTCTTCCTGGCGGCCGTTCCCTTTCCTGGCGGCTATTCCTGGCAGTCGAAGTCGTCGGCGTGCGTGTCGATGCGGGCCAGGAGTCCGCGCAGCACGCCCTGCTCCTGGTCGGAGAGCCCGGAGAACAGGCCGAGTTCGACCGCGTCCAGCGCCGCGTTGGTCTCGCCGAGGGCGGCGGACCCGGCGTCGGTGATGGCCACGTTGTGCCGGCGGCGGTCGGCGGGGTCCCGGCGGCGGTCGGCCAGGCCGTCGCGCTCGAGGTCGTTGAGGATCCCGACGAGCACGCTCGGGTCCACCTCCAGCCGCTCGGCGAGCGCCCTCTGGCTGATGGGGCCGCCCTCCAGGTGCATGAGCGTCATCGCGTGGCGCGGGGTGAGCCCCGCCGCGCTGAGCGCCTTCTTCATCCGGGTCTGGGTGACCGAACCGTGCCAGGCCAGCAGCAGGCCCAGCCGCTGCGGCGGGTGCGAGGAGTCCTGAGGCGCCGTCATGCACACATCGTAACAACCTTGGAATGATTGCGATCAGCCAATCATTGATGGTATTCAATGGTTTCACACCATCGACTGTTGGAGCTCGTCATGTTCATTGCCTATGCCGTCGTCGCCGGCCTGCTCGCCCTGACCCTCGCCGCGTCCGCGACCCTCACGCTCCAGCGCAACGAAGCGATCGTGGCGAGCATGCGGAAGGTCGACGTACCCGACTCCTGGCTGCCGCGCCTGGCCACCCTCAAGGCCGCGGGAGCCGTCGGCCTGGTCACGGGCCTGTGGCTGGCCCCACTGGGCACGGCCGCCGCCGTCGGGGTGACCCTCTACTTCATCGGCGCGATCGTCGCCCACCTGCGCGCCAAGAACTTCGACCTCGCCCCGGCGGCCGCCCTCGCCGCGACGGCGGCGGCGGCCCTGGCCCTGCGCCTGGCGGCGTAGGGCGACGCGGGGCGCCTCCGCTGGACAGATGATCTATGCAGAGATAATCTCTGCACAGATCTTCTAGCGAAGGAGCCCTCATGTGGGTTTACGAGCACAGCCTGGAAACCACCGCCGCGCCCGAGGCGATCTGGCACCTGTGGGCCGACGTCGAGAACTGGGGCACCTGGAACGCCGACATCGAGAAGATCGAGCTCCGCGGCCCGTTCGCGGCCGGCAGCGAGATCACGATGACCCCGGCCGGCCAGGACCCGGTGGAACTGCGCATCGCCGAGGTGACCGAGGGCGAGTCGTTCGCCGACGAGGCGCGCTTCGACGGCCTGGTGCTGCGCACGGCGCACCGGATCGAGCGGCTCGACGGGGCCACCGCGGCGGCCGTCCGGGTCGTGTACCGGATGGAGATCACCGGCGCCGGAGCCGAGGAGATGGGCCCGCGGATCGGCCCGGCCATCACCGCCGACTGGCCCGAGACCATGGCCGCACTGGTCCGGGAAGCGCGGGGCTGATGGCCCTCGCGCCCGGAGAGAGTCCCGGATTCCTGCTCTGGCACGCCACGCTGCGCTGGCAGCGCGACATCGCCGCGGCCCTGGCGCCACTGGGCCTCACCCACGTGCAGTTCGTGCTCCTCGCCTGCACCTGGTGGCTCAACGGCCAGGGCGGGCACCCCAACCAGCAGGCCCTCGCCCGCCAGGCCGGCACCGACGTGAAGATGACCTCGCAGGTGGTGCGGACCTTGGAGGACAAGGGGCTCGTCGCCCGCGAGGTCGACCCGGCCGACACCCGCGCCAAGCGGCTGCGCGTCACCGAAGCCGGCGCCGAACTGGCCCCGCGCGCCATCGCGGCCGTCGAAGGCGTCGACGCGCGGTTCTTCGGGCCGGTGCCCGTCGACGAGGCGGTGGCCCTCCTCGGCCGCCTGGCACACCCGGAGGAATGACACCGGACCGCCCGCTCTCACGCTGACGAGTGACAGATATTGAAATCTGTCACTCGTCATGCCATTCTCTTCTCATGACGACGAACGAGAGCACCTACGCCACCACCCGGCGCCTCGGCGCCACCGGCCCCTCCGTCTTTCCGCTGGGGCTGGGCTGCATGGGCATGTCCGCGCTGTACGGCGAGGCCGACCGGGCCGAGTCCCTCGCCACCATCCACGCCGCCCTGGACGCCGGGCTCACGCTTCTGGACACCGGCGACTTCTACGGCATGGGTCACAACGAACTGCTGATCAACGAAGCGCTGCGCACCGCGCCCGCGGCGGCCCGCGACAAGGCGCTGACCAGCGTGAAGTTCGGCGCGCTGCGGACGGTCGAGGGCGGCTTCACCGGGTATGACGGCCGGCCCGAGGCCGTCAGGAACTTCCTCGCCTACTCGCTCCAGCGCCTCGGCCGGGACCACATCGACATCTACCGGATCGCCCGCGTCGACCCGGACGTGCCGATCGAGGAGACCGTCGGCGTCATCGCCGAGGCCGTCCAGGCCGGGCACGTCCGCCACATCGGCCTCTCCGAGGTCGGCGCGGACACCCTGCGCCGGGCCGCCGCGGTGGCCCCGATCGCGGACCTCCAGATCGAGTACTCGCTGATCTCGCGCGGCATCGAGGCGGACATCCTGCCGACCGCCCGCGAGCTCGGCATAGGCATCACGGCGTACGGGGTGCTTTCCCGCGGCCTGATCAGCGGCCACTTCAGCCGCGAGCGGACGCTGGCCCCGGGCGACTTCCGCGGGATGAGCCCGCGCTTCCAGGGCGACAATCTGCACCGGAACCTCGACCTGGTCGACGCGCTGCGCAAGGTCGCCGAGAACAAGGGCGTGAGTGTCGCGCAGATCGCCATCGCTTGGGTGCTCTCGCGCGGCGAGGACATCGTGCCGCTGGTCGGCGCCCGCCGCCGCGACCGGCTCACCGAGGCGCTGGGCGCCCTGGACACGGAGCTGACGGCCTCCGACCTCGCCGCCATCGAGGCGGCGATACCGGCCGGGGCGGCGGCCGGCGAGCGGTACCCGGCGGCGCAGATGGCCCACCTCGACAGCGAGCACTGAGCTGGCGGTACGGTCATCTCATGCCCCCCGCTGCCGGCGAACCCCTGACACCCGAGCGCATCCTCGAGACCACCGAGGAGGTGCTGCGCCGCTTCGGCCCCACCAAGGCGACCGTGGTGGACGTGGCGCGCGCCCTGGGCGTCAGCCACGGCAGCGTGTACCGGCACTTCCCGTCGAAGGCGGCGCTGCGCGAGGCGGTCACGGACCGCTGGCTCGCCAAGAGCGTCGTCATGCTGGAGGAGATCGCCTCGGCTCCCACCGGGACGGCCCCCTCCAAGCTGGAGGCGTGGCTGGAGGCGCTCTTCGAGGCCAAGCGGCGCAAGGCGGGTGCCGACCCGGAGCTGTTCGCGACGTACACCGTGCTGCTCGCCGAGAACAGCGGTGTGGTGGACCGCCACCTGACCGAGCTGATCGACCAGTTGACCCGGATCATCGCCGAGGGCGTCGCCGCCGGCTCGATCAGCGCGTCGGACGTGCCGTTGGCCGCCCGGGCGGTCTTCGATGCCACCGGCCGTTTCCACGACCCGCAGTACGCGGCCGACTGGTCCTCGCCCACGATCCACACCGAGTTCGGGGCGGTCACCACCCTGGTGATCCGGGGCTTGCGCGCCTGACGCGACCCCTGCCGGAACCATTCAGTCCGGACAAGTTGGCGAGCATTTGACCCGCCCGGCTTGTTCCTGCCGTCAGCAAGTCCATACGGTCCCCCTACCGCACTCATCAGGCATGTTCCAGGGGGAACCTTGTCCGTCCAAGACGCACCACTCGCCCGACCCGCGCCTCCCGCCCGCTCCGGCGCCGCCACGGCCCTCGGCTGGATCCTGACCATCGGCCTCAACGTGGTCGCGCCGATCATCACGTACAACACGCTCGTCGACGACCACGGCTGGAGCGAGTTCTCGGCGCTGCTCCTCAGCGGTGCCTGGCCGGTGCTCGACAGCGCCATCAGCGTGGCCTGGCGGCGCAAGCTCGACGAGTTCGCCATCGTGACCCTGGTGTTCCTGGTGATCACGGCCGTGGTCTCGCTCGTCGGCGCGCACTCGGCCCGCGCCCTGCTCATCAAGGACTCCGGCGTGACCGGGCTGTTCGGGCTGCTGTGCCTGGCCACCCTGCTCGCGCCGCGGCCGCTGATGTTCTACTTCGGCCGCAAGTTCGCCACCGACGGCACCGCGCAGAGCACCGCCTGGTGGAACGGCCTGTGGCAGTACGAAGGCTTCCGCACGACCCTGACCCGTATGACGCTGGTGTGGGGCGTCGCGTACGTCACGGAAGCCCTCGTCCGCATCGCCCTGGCCTACACGCTGGACACCAAGACCATGGTGACGCTCAGCCCTGTCATGATCTACGGCGTGCTGGCCGCGCTCGGCCTGTGGACCGCCAGGTACGGAAAGCGTTCCCAGGCCAACGGTGAACGCCGCGCCGCCCAGGCCGAGTCCGAGGCTGCCGCCGCGACGGCCGCCGTCTGATCCGGACCGCCCCACGCAAAGACCGGTGGCCCGGTGCGCACTGCGCACCGGGGCCCCCCGGGTTTGGTGCCGGGACCGCCCCAAGAACCCCGCAAGCGGGGGCCGCGGGTGCTGATGTTGGGGGTCA
>NZ_JBHWVJ010000116.1:0-19877 GCF_042736725.1 Streptomyces sp. NPDC060028
TGCGATGCACCGCACCGGACACCGCGACCCGGCAAACCTTTCCGGCCACAGCACTGGATACCCCCGGCGGAGGGCGCCCGGCCCGGCGCGGCCGTGGGGACCGAGGGCCGGCCCGCGCCCTGATCGAGACGGCGCACGCCGGGTGTTCCCTCTCAGGGGCGTTCCAGTATCCGGCGCCGCAGGCTGTCGTAGAGGGGCTCGCTCACCAGCCAGTCAGCGGTCACGGTCGCGGCGAAACACGCGGTCAGCAACGGAACCATCAGCACGGCGGCGCCGGTCATCTCCACGACCAGGACGACGCCCGTGAGCGGCGCCCGTACAACCCCCGTGAACAGGGCGGCCATTCCCACCACCGCCCACGCGGCCGGCCCGGACGCGTGGGCCGGCAGGAGAGGGGAAGCGAGCGCGTGGGCGAGGGTTCCCCACAGCGCCCCCAGGGCCAGCAGCGGGGCGAACAGCCCGCCAGGTGTCGCGGCCGCGTAGCTGAGCGGGCCCGCCACGAACCGGATGGCGAGGAAGGCCACCAGTGCCACCACTGTCATGCCGTCGCCCGCCAGCAGGCGCCTGCTCAGCGGGTCGCCGCCGCCCGTCAGGAGCGGATCGACGGCCATGAGAGCTCCGACCACGGCTCCGATGGCAGCTGCCCGGACGGTGAGCGGTACCCGGGTCCGGTCGCACGCCTCCAGCGTCCGTACGACCAGAGCGCTGTAGGCAGCGCCCAGCGCGCCGGCAGCCACGCCGAACAGCAGGAAGACCGGCAGCGTCCACGCGGGTGGGGCGGGGACGCCCGGCACCGGGAACGCGGGCGCGCCACCGACGAGGAGCCGGGAGCAGACCACCGCAGTGACGGTGCCGACGAGCGTCAACAGCACCAGGCGGGGCCTGATCGTGCGGGTCACTTCCTCGCAGACGAACAGCAGCCCGCCCAGCGGAGCGGTGAACGCCGCCGCCAGCCCCGCCCCGCCGAGCGCGGTGTGGAGCAGGCGGGCATCCTCGGCATCCAGCCGGCTGCGACGACCGGCCACGGACCCGATCGCGGCGCCCATGTGGACGATCGGGCCCTCCCGCCCCAGAACCAGTCCCGAGCCGATCGCGATGAGGCCGCCGACGAACTTCGCGGGCAGCAGCCACAGCGAATACGGCCCGGACTCCTGACGCCACACGGCTTCCACGTGCTGGATCCCGCTGCCCGCCGCGTGCGGGACCCGCTGGGCGATCAGACACGCCACCGCCGCGCCCACCGCGCAGAGGACGACCGGGACCAGCCAGCCCACGACGCCCAGACCCGCAGCAGCCTCCACGATCGAGGCGCGCAGCCTGTCGGCGTGCTCCAGGCACCACCGGAAACCACCGCCGACCAGACCGACCAGACAACCGGCCGCCCCCGCGACCACAAAGGCTCGGCCGGTCTTCCGGCGAGGCCGAGCACCGGGCATGGACTGCCTCCACCAAGCCGCACGGGGACGTCCGCCGAGCCTGCACCCCTCAGCCGGCCATCACGACAAGCCTCGCCGTAGCCACGCCCCGACCCACCCCGACCGGGCGAACTCGCCCGGATGCCGCGCGCGGCCCTGCCGCTGTCGCGTTCGCGCGGCCGGCGCCTGCGCGGGCCCCGGTGGACAGCCGGGGTCCGCGGGGCGACGATGTGGCTGACGGACCTTGTTCAGCAGCTCCTCGCCCCGGCCGAAAGATCCGTCGGGCCCTGGTTCCTGTCCGCCACCTGCTCGCGCCCGTGGAAGATCCCGCGCGAGGAAGAGAAGTGCCCGGCCCCTCGTGCTCCCGTCGACCGGCGCCGGCATGCGGGCGAACCGGTGCGAGGGAAAAGGAAGGGGTCGGCCATGCGCAGTTCGGTACGCGACAACTTCTCCGCATTTTCCAAGCGATTGGAGGGCCGGGTCAACCACATGTACCTGGACTCGCTCGGCAACGTCACCATAGGCATCGGCAACAAGATCGATCCCGTTGCGGACGCCCTGGCCCTGTCGTCCCTCGGAGCGACGCTCCTGCACGACGGAACGAACACCCCCGCGACCAATGCCGAGATCACGACCGAGTGGACCAGCGTCAAGGGGGGAAGCACCGTAACCACGCTGCACCTGAGCGAGGCCTCGATCAACACCCTCGTGGACACGAGGCTGAGTCAGAACGAGACAACACTCGTCACCTTCTTCCCCGGGTTCTCCACATGGCCCGCGGATGCCCAACTCGCGATCCTCAGCATGGCCTGGGGCATGGGCCCGGACGGTCTGCGGCCACCCAAGTTCAAGAACCTCCGTGAGGCCATCGGCCGGCGTGACTGGTTCAACGCCGCGCGGGAGTGCAACATGGCGGGCAGCCGGCTGGAGAAGCGCAACGCGGTCGACCGGGGGCTGTTCCGCAATGCCGCCGTCTCGGAGGAACCCCCGGCCAGTGATCCGGACATCCTCTTCCTGCCCGTCCCGGGCAATCGTCCCCAGCGGCAGTTCGGGGACGTGGACGTGCCCCCGGCCGACGACGTGGGCCTCATCCAGCGGATGTTCGGGCCGTCGCGCCTGAACCTTCTGGCAGCCGGCACCTTCACGGTCGGAAAGTTCGACGCGGCGACCCTGAACGCGGTCAAGGCCTTCCAGACCCGCGAAGCAGCCCTGCCGAATGCGGGTCTCTTCCCCGTCACGGGCGTCGTGGCCGAGCTCAGCTGGGCATCACTGGGAGAACACGTTCCCCTCGCCTGAACGGTGCCGCGAGCCGCCCCCACCGAGCGGGGTCGCACCGCCCGTGCACCACGATCCTGAGCCACCGAACGGTACGGGGGAGCACCGGTCCTGACGGGGACGACGGCGCGCCGGGCCACTACGGGCCGGCGGTGTAGAGGAACTCCGGTCCGTAGGTCTTGCCGCTGCCGTCGGGCAGCGGCCGGCCCATGAGCGTCTGCGCCGGGTCCTGCAGGGCGAACATCTGACCCACGGCCTTGTTCAGCAGCTCTTTCGCCTTGGCCGGCACGTCCTGCTGCCAGGCCTGCTGCAGGAACCCGAGCATGGCGCTGTACGTGGTGTTGACGGCGTCGAGGAGTTCCCGGGTCCCGGGGTCGGGTGCGGACGCACCACCTGCTCCCCAGCCGCCCGGCGGCACGGTACCCATGGGGAAGGTCTGCGGCATCGGGATCTCGGCACCCGCGAATTCCCATTTCGCCGGGTACTCGGAGGTCCTGATCAGCTTGCGCCCGTGGAAGATCTCCCGGAAGACGTAGAAGTGCGCCAGCTCGCCGGGTTCTCCGGGGTGAGGATTCTCGGGCGACGCCGACGTGCCCTCGCCCTGCTCCTTTATGACGCCGATGGCCGCCTCGACGAGAGCGAACGAGGTGAGCGCCACGATGCTGTTGCCCGATCCGTGGTGCTCCATGTTCCTGGTCAGCTGCCGGGCCCCGGTGATCAGGTCCGTGTGGTTCCTGAACGCGTCCAGGATCGCGGTGTAGAAGGCCCCGATGGAGGTGTCCGTCGTGGCTGCGTCGGACACCACCGGGTGGTCCGGTTCCTCGATCCGGGAGTACATGTCCAGTGCCTGCTTCGTCAGCCCGCCGAGCGAGACGATCAGCTCCGGCCGCACGCCGCCCGGCAGCGGCCCCGGATACTTCGGCACCGTCCCCTCGTCGGCGAGGCGGGGAGCGCCCCCGATGGTGGTGAGCAGATTGCCGGCGAGGCCGAGGTGGGACATCTCGTCGAAGACGATTTCCTGCATCGCGGTGAACACGGCCTCGTCCGCACCGGGGTCCTTGATCGACCAGAGGCCGCACAAATAGGGAGGCAGCGTGGCGAGTTCCAGCATGATCGCCTGCTGCAACGAGTCCTTGAGCCAGTCGGCGTCGTGGTGTTCGACGGGCTCGTTCATCAATTCGACGATCCTGTTGCTCCGGTAGCCGGGAAGCGTGGTCACGGCACCTGTCCCCTTCCGTTTCTGTGTTCCCTCCGCGCCGACCGCAGGCTGCGCAGGAGTGCGGCGACTGCCTTCTCCTTCTCCGCCTCCGTCAGCCCGGGGTCGCCGCGGATCATGTCGATCCTGCCCTGCAGGAAGGCCTCCTCGGCCTCGGGATCCCGAGGGGCGTCGCGGGATTCGCGGGCGAACTCCTCGCGCCGGTCCGCGGTCGGTCCCGGAGGCTGCTGCGCATCCGGTGGAACGCGGGGTTCGGGGCCGGACATCGGTCGTCAGCTCGTGACGGCGTAGTTGTAGTTCTGGTCCAGGAACTGGACGCGGAAGCCGACGTTGTCGGTGCGGACGTAGCTCTGGTACCACGCGAGCAGTGCCCACGGACTCCAGTTGCCCGCGCTGTCACGTGTGCAGAGGGACGTACCGAGGGCGCCCAGGGGTCTGGTGCCCGAGTAGCTGGTCTGGAACGTCTCCACGATGGGCGCCCACGTGCCGTTGAAGTCGGCCGCAGTCTGCTGGGCCAGAGTGGCGGGGTAGTCGAACTGGTAGACCAGGTCGTGGCGGTTGCGGGCCGCGTTCCACAGCTGCACCTCGTTGCGCCACATCCCGCCGGCGACCTCCACCGTGGTGTTCGTGATGCCGAGGACCTGAAGGGTCTGTCCGTGCGAGGAGACGTTTCTGAGGTATTCGCCCATGGACGACCACGGCATGTCGAGCTGCCAGGGGGTGGACGGCCTGGCCCAGTCGTACACCTTGAAGCGCGGAGGCGTCTGCGCGAAGTAGTGGACGTACGCCTCCAGGCCCCGGACCGCACGGTTCATGGCCGTCACGTACAGGAAGTTGTTGACGTTGCCCCCGGGAGTGTTGGGGCAGATGACGTCCCAGCCCAGCGAGGTGCCCGTCGCGAACGCCTTCTTGAACGGATCGTTGTAGTAGAAGCCGTAGCCCACACCGCCCGGCACCGGCTCCTGCGTGGAGAGCGAGTCGAGGTCGAGCTTGCTGGTCAGGGCGGAGAGCATGGCCTCGCGTTCGTCGAACTCCAGGGTCGGGTGGGTCCTCAGCAAGTGGATTTTGCTCAGCAGGAACGCCTGCCGGGCGGCTTCCACCTGCTCGTCCGGGTACTCATTGGTGATCCGGTAGAACCGGGCGCGCTCGTCCCCCGACTCTTCGGGCATCTCCAGTCCGGTGAGTCGGGGCGGTGCGGTGACGTCGAGAAGTGTGGTGGTCATGAGAGGTTCACCTGCCCGGAAGCCATGAGGTCGAGGGCGAAGCAGAGGTGGGCGGGGGTCCGCCTGACACGGATGTGCGGCGATTGCGGCCGGCACCGAGAGAATAGGCGGGAGGCTGTCACCCCACCGTCATTCCGCTGCCATTCGCTTCGCTCCGGGCCGCCGTCGGCAACCGTCGACTCCGCCACCCGTCGCCGGAAGCATCCGGGCGAACCGGTGCGAGGGCTCGACGCCGAGTTCGTCGCGCAGCAGTCGCCGGAAGGCGCGATAGTGCCGTACCGCCTCGTTCACATTGCCTTCCGCGAGATGTGCGGAGACGACCGCCCGATGAGCGCTCTCGCGCAGGGGTTCGATTCGCACGCTCGTCAGGGCCGTCTCCAGGGCGAGGGCGTGCAGCCCATCCCGCGCCAGGCCCTCGGCCATCGTGTCGAGTGCGTGCAGGCGCAGCTGCCGCAGCCGTTCCCGTTCGAACAACACCCAGTCCTCGTCCCAGCCGGGCAGCAGCTCTCCTTCGTCGAGCAGGACCCTCGGCACCGGACCACCGCCCAGGGTCCCCGAGGCGCGCACCACGCTCAACGCGGTTTCGGCGAGTGCGCGGGCATCCACGCTCACGGAGTCCGCCATCGAAACCGAGTCCCTGCAGCAGGTCACGAGCGCGCGCTCGCCCCGGGGCAGCTTGCACAGGGTTGTACGCAGGCTTCCCCGCGCGTGCTCCTCGGTCACGTCCGGCCAGAGCGACCCCGCGAGGACGGTCCGGTTGACGCAGGTGTGCAGCCCGAGGAAGGCCAGCAGTCGTTGCGCGTTCATACACACCTCCACCGACTCGGTGCTGTACTCCAGCCGGAACTGGCCGAGCAACCGCAGACGAGGAGGCGAGACTGATTCCGAGGTGTACATCTGCACTCTCACTGAGATGTGTAGGAGAGCACTGCGGACCCGAGCAGCCGTTTCCACGGTAGGACACCCGGCCGCGGTCCGCTCGCCCTGCCGCCCGCACGGCGGTGACACGCCCGTTCACGCGGGGATGACGGTCCTTTCCCTAGGGTGGGAGGCGTCCCAGGCCACGTGCTGCGCTTGCCAGCTGTCACGAGGGGAACGGGCGATGACCAGTCAGGATGACGAGCGCCGGGAAATCTCCGAGGATGCCACCCCTCAGGGTCGCGCGGACGCCTCCGCGGACCACTCCGCGGGCTGCTCCGCGCCCTCCGGCGGCGGCTCCGTGCTCCACGGCGGCGGGGTGGGCCTGGTGGCATCCGACTTCGCGACGGTCGAGGAGCTGGACCTGGACGCCGGATTCGACGCGGACATGACCGACAGGGCCGTGACGCTGCTACGGCGTGACGACATGCTGGTCCTCCAGTTCGGCTTCTCCGGCATCACCCGTACCGGAAAGGGCACGGCGCAAAGACTGGTGACCACCAGCCCCACCGCGCCGGGCTTCCTCCACATCGTGATGCCGCCCCAGGCGATGCTCGAACAGGCCACCGTGCCGGGAGGCGCTTCGACCGGGCTGAAGCAGGCATTGCTGTCCAAGCCGAGCCAGGTCTCCTTCAAGGTGCCGCCCGGGACGTCGATACCGCTCACGGCCGCCGGGCTGCTGAGCTGGGCCGGGCTTCCGACGGATTCGGCCCGGCTGGAGTGCGTGTGGGGGCTCGCCTTCGTTCCGGCGGCGCTGGGCGCGGTGACCTGGCTGCACACCACCGAGCCGGTGACGGGTCCTTCAGGGGCGACCGGGATCTGGCACACGCGCCTCACCCTCCCCCCGGGCGCCTCCGACCCGCTCCAGGC
The DNA here is from genome assembly GCF_042736725.1 of Streptomyces sp. NPDC060028. Lineage (NCBI taxonomy): Bacteria > Bacillati > Actinomycetota > Actinomycetes > Kitasatosporales > Streptomycetaceae > Streptomyces > Streptomyces sp. NPDC060028. The sequence goes on from NZ_JBHWVJ010000116.1 coordinate 6,918, forward strand.
CCCCTCGCGGCTGCCGGTGCCCGTCAAGTCGGCCGGGGCTCCTGAGCCCGCCCAGGGCTTCACCAGCTCGCTGTCGGCGGCGGTGCGGAGCCAGATCGCCACGGCCATGAACCGGCGACCGGTGCTGGCCAGGGACACGGCCCTCAGCGCCCTCGGCGCGACGGTCGACCTCACGGGCAACTGGACGGGCATCGCCGGGGTCGGAGTGAGCGCTTACCGCCACCAGTCCGTCTGTGGCCGGGACGTCGTCGTCAAGGTGCTGCAGCGCGGCTACCTGCTGCCCTTCGGCTTCCCCGTGCAGATCGCGACGCAGACGGAACGGCGCCTCGACCAAGGCCTGGTCCAGACGAGCTTCCTGACCATCCTCATGCCCGAAATCACCTACGACGGGGTCGCCGCCCTGCCGAACGAAGGGCGCGGCTTCCCGTTCGACCGGGTCCGGCTGAACGGTCCCCTCGTCGTCGATGTCAGTGACACCGGCGAACCGCTCGCGGACGTCGGTTTCTGGGTGCGCGGGCCGGGGGCGTCCGACGGGCGTCTGCGATTCGTCCTCACCGCCGAGGACAGACGCAGGCACCCCATCGCCTTCACCGCTCCGCTCGTCTTCATCCAGGGCGACCGGGCCCACGGAGGTCTGGAACAAGCCCTGGTGCAGTACAACGCGAAGGCACAGCAGCTGTCCCTGCCCGCCTCCGGACGCCTGGAGATGGCACCGGCCCCCGGCGCGAGCGCGGAGTCCAGCACCGTGGACCTCGCGGCCCTGTACGTCGGCGCCGAGGTGTCGAGCGCCTCCCAGAGCTCCTTGGAGGAAGCCGGACGGCTCGCCGCACACCCCAGGCTCGTCGCCGTGGAGGCACGCGTCCCCGCACTGGACTCCCTGGCGCCGCACGATGCGATCGCGAGGGCGGACGGAGTCGGATCGCTGCCCCGGAGACTGGAACTCGACAACCAGTACGTGCGGATGGGCCTCGCTGCCACCCAACAGGTCTACGCACAGGTGAAGCCGGCCGTCTCCCTCGCGCCGCCCGTGACGGGCTCCGGCGGAATCGCGAAACTCGACCTGCCGGTCACGGGCCTGTCGCGCACGGCGGGACTGGTGGGCGGAGACCTGGAGAAGTTCAAGCACGGGGAGTTCGACCCGCACTCCTACTTCACCGCTCCGACCATACCCCCTCCGCCCGCGGTCCCCGAGGTGCCCACGCGACTGCTCGGCTTCATCAACCTGGCCGATCCCCATCTCGTGCAGGCGCCCGCCACCCCCACGGGGGTGGGCGACGGCGAAGAGGTACCCCGCATGGTCACCGAGGTCCTGCACCCGGCCGGGAAGCCACCGGAAGGCGTACGGACCACCCTCACCTGGCACCCCAAGCTGACCGCGGGCACCTTCGGCCCACTCCAAACGACCAGTGCGACGAAGCTCGACATGCGCAACGTCACCACGGTGCGCCTCGACGGAACCGCACCGGTGACGGAGACGCGCGGTCAACTCCAGGCATTCAAACTGTCCTTCGCGGGCGTCCTGGAGGTGAACTTCCGCCAGCTCGGCTTCACGAGCCGGCCGGGAAGCTCACCGTCACTCGACGTCAAGATCGGCGAGGTGCAGTTCTCCGGCCCGCTGAAATTCCTCGACCGGTTGCGCGAGTACCTCCCCTCGGCGGCGAACGGCCCACGTATAGCCGTCGGTACCTCCGGCATCGAGGTCGGCTACAGCCTGGCCATCCCCACCGTCGCCCTCGGTGCCTTCATGCTGAGCAACCTCGCGCTCTCGGCATCGGTCACCCTGCCCTTCAACGGCGATCCCGTGCGCGCGACGTTCGGCGTGTCCTCACGCGAACACCCCTTCCTGCTCACGGTGTCCCTCTTCGGCGGCGGCGGCTTCCTCTCGCTCACCGTCGAGACCGGGAAGGTCGTCGCCCTCGAAGCCCAAGTGGAATTCGGCGCGGCCGCCGCACTGAACCTCGGTGTGGCCAGTGGCTCCGTATGCGTGACAGCGGGCGTCTACTTCTCGCTCGACAACGGCCAGTCCACCCTGAAGGGCTTCTTCCGGGCCGTGGGTGAGCTCGACATCCTCGGGATCGTCAACATCTCCGTCGAGTTCTACCTCGCGCTCGAATTCCGCTCTCCCAGAACGGTGCACGGCTGGGCCTCGGTAACCGTCCGGGTGCGCGTGGCGTTCTTCTCCAAGTCCGTGACGATGAAGCTGGAGCGGTCCTTCGGCGGCGGCGACGATCCGACGTTCGCCCAGGCGTTCCCGACCCCACAGCCGTGGCGGGACAGATGCGCCGCCTTCGCCCCCATGGAGGACGCATGATCAGGGAAACAGTGGTCTGGACGCTGCTGCCCGACCCCGAGGCACCGCAGAGCGCCGACGGGAACGCGCACCTCTCGCTCATGTTCGGCATCCAGCTCTCCACCGATCAAGCAGACGCCGGGGGCACGGCGGTCCTGCCGCTCTCCAGCTACCCGCGGGTCCTCGACTGGCCGTCCTTCGCCTTCGACCTGGGCGTGAGGTTCCGCAAGCCGGGCGGTGAAACGGCCACGACCTCCGCCACGGTGGAAGCGGTTCCCCAGCCCGCGCTCTGGCGGGCGCTGTTCCCGTCCTCCACGCCGGTCACGTCGTACGCCTTCGACCGCACCGTGTCGACCGACCCGCTCCAGTCCTACCCCAGCCACCTGGTGTCACGTTCGCTGCGCGAGGAGTACGGCAGACTGTTCGCGGCGATCGACGGCACCGGCACGCGCTACCCGTCGACCGTGAATCGCTGCGGTCAAACCGTACTCCCACGGGACTGGGACACCGTCGACCGGCTCATCCGCCTCGTCGGTGCGGACCAGGGGCTCTCGAGGGCCCACCCGGTCACGTCGGCCCTCGAAGAGGGGGTGCTGCCCGACGACTTCGCGCAGGACCCGGACGGCTGGCTGCGCCTCGCCGACTTCCACCTGCCGTTCGCCGCTCCGTCCGGAGAGGGAGAGGAAAACGAACCGCACGAGCTGCGCATGCCGGAACGCGACTTCCACGGCATACTCGCGGCGCTCGCCGACCACCCCGGTCTGATGGCCTTGATCGGCCTGGTGCGGCGGGTGAAGGTCCCGCTGGCCGCGGGCCTGGACGGCCCCGTCACCCTTCAGGCCGTGCCGCGAAACGCCCTGTTCATCCGGAACGACCTGCCGTTCACCCAGTGCATCGTGCGCGAGGGGCGCCTCCTGCTGGGGCGCCGCAACGGATCGGCGGCCGCACTGCACCTTCCCCTCGACGACACCGGGAAGTACACCGCCGTCGATGTCGACGTGGACGCCGGCGGCCTCGCGCTCCAGTCGTACGCCGGCATGCTCGCGGGACTTCCCCGTACCGAGAAGCCACCGGCTGTGCGGGCACCGGCACTGCGCTCCGACGGCATCTCCGTGACCGAGGCGAACCGACAGATCGACTTCAGGGAGAACCTGCACAAGGCCGCCGCCATGGCAGACGACCTGGAGGAAGCCGAAGAGCCGGGGCTCGCCATCACGATGCACGCCGACAACGTGCAGCTGGGCTACCGGGTGGACGTCTTCGACGAGAAGTCCGGCCGCTGGTACCCGCTGTGCCGCCGGACCGGCTCCTACACCGTGAGCGGCTTCGCCGGCCGGCTGCCGATCGACGACGAGGGTACGGTCACCGACGCCATCACCCGGGGCGTGGACCCGCAGGGCCGCCGGGTCTCCCGGCTGCACCAGTCGCTGTTCCGCTGGAGCGGCTGGAGCCTGGTCGCCGAGCTTCCGGGCAAGATGCTCGACGCCGCCGAACAGCTCCAGGACCCGGCGCCGGCGGTCCAGCCGAACCTCCCGTTCTCCTCGACCGTGCGGCCGCCCGACGGGACGCTGCCCTCGCTGCGCTACGGCCGCTCCTACCGCTTCCGGGCACGTCTGGTCGACCTCGCGGGCCGCAGCCTTCCCTTCACTTCCCGCCCGACGGCCGGAGAACCCGCGACCGCGCCCCTGCGCTATTCACGCTACGAACCGGTGACCGCCCCCGTGCTCGTACCCCGGCGGCCCGTCACACCCGGCGAATCGGCCACGGTGCTGGTCGTACGGACCAACAACGCGAACCCCGCCGCCCCGGTCCCCGGCCCCACCTGTGAACGTCACCTCCTGGCTTCCAAGGCGGCCGTGCAACTGCTGGAACGCCACGGCGTCCTCGACGTGGCCGCCCTGCATCGGCTCGACCCGGCCGTCCACGCGCTGCTCACCAGGCTGGACGGCGGTGCGGTGAAGGGCCAGGCCGACCCCGGCGCCGGGGGCACCCCGTACATCGACATCGACAGGATGGACCTGCCGTGGCTGCCCGACCCCCTCTCCAGGGGAGCCGCGCTCCACGGCCTGCCGGGGATGCCCGAACTCCTGGCCGAGTGGCCCCGGGGCAGCGGCTGGCACGAGCGGTTCCCGCTGCGGCTCGTCGTGGCGCCGGGCGCTTCCAGCGGCGCGCAGCCGCCGGTGATCGATCCGGCCGCGCGTCTGATCAGGGTGACGCTGCCCCCCGGTGCGTCCATCACGACGCTGCTGGGCACCATGCTCAGTCCGGGAGACGAGGAACTCCTCGGCCTGTGGCACTGGTTCGCCGAATCCGGCGGCCGGTCCGCCGACGAGATCGACGAGTCGCGTTCCCACGCCGTTGCCGGACGCATCGCGCAACTCACGCCGACGACGAAACTGCGCATGATCCACGCGGTGCGTTGCCCGGTCGTCGGTCCGGCGTTCGGACAGCCGCGCGTCGAACGTGCGCCCGGGGAGACCGCCTACGTCCTGGCCGACCCGGCGGTGGCCATCCACGAGCCGTCGACCCTGTCCGTGCACACCGAGGCCACATGGAACGAGACGGTCGACGACTTGACGCAGAAGAAGGCACCGAGCACATCGGTCGGCCGGGCCGTCCTGCACGAGGGCGAGGAGGGCCTCCACTCGGATGCCGATGGTCCGGCCGTCGGCGCCGCCGCGGCCACCACGCCGGTCCGGGCCCGCCACGACATGGGCGACACCCGGCACCGCACCGTGCGGTTCACGCCCGTGGCGACCTCGCGGTTCGTCTCGTACTTCACCGAGCGGGGCAGGGTCCGGCTCACCGGGACCGCTCCGGCGGCCGTGGCGAGCGCGTTCGTCCCGGGAACGGTCGTCGTACGCGGCGTCGTCGATCCGCTGACCGCCGCGGGAAGGCCCGCCGATCCGGGGCCCGACCACTACAGCCCCGACCGGGACTACAGCGTCGACCACGGCAGCGGCACGATCTCGCGCATGGACGGCGGAGCGATCCCCGACGGGGCCTCCGTCGAGGTCTCCTTCGTCGTGCCGCCGGTGACGCGTGCCGGATCCCCCGTCACGTTGCACGTCCCGGCGACGGCCAGGCCCCCCGCGCCGGCGGTCCATTCGGTGGTGCCCGCCTTCCAGTGGCAGGACGAGTCGACCGGCGCGGCGAAGGTCAGCACGCGGCAGGGCGGAATCGTCCGGGTCTATCTGCAACGGCCCTGGTACGCCTCGGGGGAGGGAGAGCTGCTGGCCGTCCTCGTCATGGCGGAGGGGGCGCAGCCGGACTCGACCGCGGAGAAGTGGGCCACCATGTGGGGGCGCGACCCCGTCCGCCAGCCGGGCGACGCGCCACTGATCGGCTTCCCCCGGCCCTCGGACCTGCTCCGTGCGGTCGTCGACGTCCCGGTGGGCTCCGTCCACGCCTTGGGGTACGCCGTCCTGTACGACGAAACGCGGCAGCTGTGGTACGCCGACGTCGCGTTCCAGGGCCAGCGCGTGTACCAGCCGTTCGTGCGGCTCAGGGTGGCACGCCTGCAGCCGGACGCTCTGCGCACCCCGGAGGACCTACGGCTGTCTCCCGGAGTGGATGCCGGCTTCATTCAGATCCCGGCTCTCCGGAAGGCATCGGTGACGGTGAGCGGCCAGACCGCCACGGTTACGGTCACCGGCCCCGTGCCGCCGGCGGGCATGGCCAACATCTCGTCGCGGATCATCGTGAGTGTGCAGATCCGCGGCAACTCGTCGATCGACGACCCCGCTCAGTGGGCGACGGTCGGCACGCCCGCCACCGGACCCACCACGACCACGTTGCCTCTGGTGGAGAGCACCGGCCCCCTCGCGCGCTGGACGGGGACTGTCCCCCTGCCTGTGCTCCCGCCCCGCCCCCAGCGGCTGTTGATCCAGGAAGTCGACGAAATCAGCGGACCGGACGCAGAGCCGATCCGCCGTATTTCGTATCTCGACACCATCACCGTCTGAAGTCACCGTCTGAAGTCGGCGGCCACGAGGTCACACGAGGTCACACGAGGTCAGCAGCCACCGGTTTCCACCCACGCGGTGGACACGGGTCGAGCGTAATATCCGCTGTAGCAGGTCTCCCGGGCCAATGCGACTCCGTCGTCACACCTGCTGTACCTCTTGCAGCAGGGGACGAAGAGACATTCGTTCATGCATCGGGTCTGAGCCTTTGCCTCGCAGCGCGGCTTGTCGTAACTGTTCTTGCAGCGTTGCCTGGCGTCGATCTCGCACTCCGTCGGACAGAAGGAATACGCCATGCCGGTCGGCATTGCCTCGGGCGTGCCGCACTCCGGAGGAGACCCTCCCCTTCGCGTCTCGAGGCGGTACGCCGATGGGTAGAGGGACGGCGCTGCGGTGAATCCCGGAACGCTCATGTCGGTCGTCCTTTCCGGGCAAGATGTTTCAGGCTTCAGTGGTGGTCGTAGTAGGGCGACAGCCCGTGCAACCGGAACGGGTACTCGTCCGTGACGTCGACGGGTACGAAGAACTTCTCCGTCACGTCCGTGCGGCGACTCGAGTACGCCAGCACGACGTCCATGACCCGTCGCGCCCCGCCGATGTTGGAGCGGCGGACGTCGATCGATGTCAGCGAGGATTCGTTCATGCTCGATTCGAACGTCTTCCGGTAGATCTCCGAGTAACGAACCAGCAGGTACGTCAGAGCGCGGTGTTCGTCCGACGCGCCCACATTGTCGGCAACGCTCATGACCGTCCTCAGCAGGTCCTCCGCCCCCCTGTCGAACTGCTCGGTCGCCATGCTGTCGGGCTTGTCGATGGCCGCCACCAGATCGGCGGTGTCGAAGGAGTAGAGCTGATCGACGGTCACCAGCGGCAGCGCGAGCCCGTTGCAGAGGCCCGGCGCGGCGACCGGGCCGCGCACTCCGACGACGACGTCGAGGGCCGTGGCCCGGTGCTCGGGGCATACGGCTTCGGCCAGCAGGCCGATGTCGGCGGGGTCGCGCGGTACGAGGGCGTAGGTGTCCATCCCCTGGACGGTGAACACGTAGCACAGGTGCCGTGCCAGGTACCGGTTCTCCGGTCGGGTGAGCACCTCGCTGACGGCCTGGCGATCCGTGAGCTGCGCGGTCTCGGTGCGGCTCATGGTCTGTGCGAGCTCCCTCTCCACGCCCATGTCCGGGAAGCGGAAGTCGACCTGACCGAGTGCGTAGACGTAGGAGGGCGACCGGTGCTCCTGCGGCGCGTCCGGCGCACGGGACGCCGCTCCGCACGACGGGCATCCCGGCTCGGACACGGGGGCCACGGGATCCGCTGCTTGGTCTCCGGCGTGTTCGACGCTCATGGGAAGCTCCTGAACGGGTGTGCGCGGCCGGCGGCCGGGGAAGCGCCGGTACCCCAGGGCTTCATGCGGTCCCGCCGTGCCGTCCTTGGAAGGTCAGCCATGCGTTCATCCTGCGGGCGCGCTCCTGGCAGCCACCGCAGGGGCCGATGCCGAGCGATTGCGCGGCGTGCTTCACGACGTCGCCGAGGCCGATGTCCTCGTCCTTCACGAAGCCGGGAAGACGTACCCGACGAGCCGGTGGCGGAGCCACCGCTGACCGATGGGCGCGGTGTCCTTCGTTCACGGTCCACCATCCATCCCCACCGGGGGGCCGGGGGCCCGCATCCGGTGTCACCGCTTCTCTCCACCGTCCATAATCCTCTGGTACGGGCCGGGGCGCACGTCCACAACTCGTCGGAGGGCGTGGGCGGCGGGGAGGAGGGTGCACAGGACCGACAGGGCCGTGCAGACGGCGGCAACCGCCGCCATGGGGAGCCAGGGGACCACGACCGGGGAGTCGACTCCGAGGACCGCCAGGGCGGCGCGCATGCCGCTCAGGTTGACCGCGGTGACCACCGCGCCGAGGAGGGCGCCGACCGTGGTCGTCAGGAGGGACTCCGCGGTCGTCACGGCGAGGACCTGGCCACGCGTGGCGCCGGCCAGGCGGAGCAGGCGCAGTTTGCCGGCCCGGTCGGAGGTTGCCATCAGCAGGGTGTTGGCCAGCGCGATCGCCGTATAGACCAGCGCGACGCCCAGAACCAGAACGAACCCGAGCACGGTGTACCTGTTGGTGCGGGGGTGGGTCTGCGTGACCCAGTCGGCCCTGGTGCGCACCATCGCGCCGTATCCGGCCCCCGCCTCCCGGACCGCGGGGGCCGCGCTCGCCGGGGACTTGACCTCGATGCGGGACACCTTCGCGCCCGGCGCGTTGCGCGCGGTGACGTAGGCGCCGTTGTTGCCCGTGCCCGTCTTCATGACGGCCACGACGCGCAGGCTGGTCCTGGTGCCGTCGGCCAGCCACAGCGGTACCGAGTCCCCGACGGCGTGCTGCCGCCACTCCTGCGTGACGATGATGCCCCCGTCGTCCAGGTCCGCGACCGACCCGGCCACCACCGGCAGTCGGGAGACCTCCGCCAGCGCCGCCGGGTCGGCCGCCGTGGCCTGCGTCGGGACCTTGACGAAGCCTTCCTCCGTCAGCCTGGTGTCGGACAAGGACAGCGCGACCGCCCCGCCCCGCCCGGGACGGCCAGCCGGTCCGGCAGGCGGTCGCCCGTCAGCACGTAGTCCGCGCGCGTCTGCGTACGGGCCTCCGTGGCCTTCGCCTCGTTGAGGGTGGCGGCCGCGCCGAGCAGCGACCCGGTCAGCGCGACCATCACCAGGACCGGCGCCGCCACCGCCGCCGTCCGGCGGATCCCGGCGGAGGCGTTCGCCCGCACCAGCCGGCCCGCCTACGAGGTCAGCCGGGCCGGGATCCACATCAGCAGCCGGATGACGGGCCGTACGAGCACGGGGGCCAGCAGTGCGCAGGCCGAGACCAGCAGCAGCCCGCCCCCGGCCGCCCACCGGCCCGGTGTCATCGGCCGCTCGTCCGTCGTGGCCTCGCGCAGCGCCTCCAGCGGACCGACCCGTCCCGCCCGCCGGGAGGCGGCGTAGGCCCCCGCCGGCGCCACCAACAGGCCGGTGCAGAACGCCGCGTACAAGGGCCAGCTCTGGTCCCCGATCACGTACGAGGCCGGCGCCAGCCCTTCCGACACGATCCACCGCGCCATCAGCGGCGCACCCGCCCTGCCCAGTACGCATCCGGCCGCGGCCCCGGCCAGCCCCACGGCCGCCGCCTCCGTCATCACCAGCCGCCGCAACTGCCCGGGCGTCGAACCCGCCAGCCGCAGCAGCCCCAGCTCCCGCCGGCGCTGCGACACGGCGTACGAGAACGTCGACGCGACCACGAACACCGATACGAACGAACTCACCCCGCCCGCCGTGCCCAGCATCGAGTTGATGCCCACCACCTCGACCCCCGAGGGCAGCGCCGCCGACGCCGCGAGCCCCAGCCCCATGACAGTCATCAGGGTGACCCCGAGGGCCACCGCCACGAACGTCCCCACTTGTGTCGACCAGCGCCGCCGCAGCGACTTCAACGCGATGTTCAGCATGGCCCGAGCCAACCGCCGCGGAAGTTCCCGGTCAGCGGGGCAGGGGCGAGTCTCCAAGGTATGGCCAGCACTACTGTGTGCCGCCCGGCCCGCCGCCTACCGTGACCGCATGTCCCGAACACCCCTCGGTCCGGACGCGGGCCGGTACCTCCGATCCGCCCGGCCCTGGCGCGCCACCGCCTACCTGCTCACCGGCGCCCTCACCGGCGCCGTCGCGCTCACCGTGCTCCTGCTGCTCGCCGTATCCGGGACGGCCCTCGCCGTCGTACTCGTCGGACTGCCGCTGCTGGCCGCGCTCGCACTGGCCGGAGTGCCGTACGCGGCCGTCGAACGCCGCCGGCTGCGGCTGATCGACCCCGGTGCCGAGCGCCTGCCCGACCCGCACCGCGAACCGGACCGCACGGGGCCCGCGGCGTGAGACCGCACCCGGTTCCGCGAGCATGCGACCTGGCGGGAACTGGGCTACATGCTGCTCGCCGCCACCGTCCTGTGGCCGCTGGAACTCCTCGCCATCGGCGGCGCGCTGTTCGTGCCGATCGACCTCATGGCCACCCCCGTCCTGTTCGCCCTCGACGGCGAACAGGTCAACCCCCTCAAGATCCACGGCATCACCGGCCACCCCGAGGCTCTGCTGTGTCCGCCGCCGGATTGCTGATGCTGCCGCTGTTCCTCTACGGCCTCGGCGCGCTCGCGGCGGCCCGGGCGGCCCTGGCCCGCCTGATGCTGGGTGACGGCCGGGCCGACCTGGCCGTCAAGGTCACCGAACTGACCAGCTCCCGCGCCCGGCTTGCGGCGGCGTTCGACGCCGAACGCCGGCGCATCGAACGGGACCTTCACGACGGCGCCCAGCAGCGACTCGTCGCGCTCTCCATGGCCATCGGCCTCGCCCGGCTCGACGCCCCGCCCGGCAGCGCGCTCGCCCGGCAGCTCGCCACCGCACAGGCCGAGGCCGGGCAGGCGCTGACCTCGCTGCGCGAGCTCATTCACGGCATCCACCCGCAGGTCCTCACCGACCGGGGACTGGCGGACGCCGTCGCGGATGTCGCCGACCGCTCGCCGATCCCCGTCGACACCGACTTCGGCCTCCCCGGGCGGCTGCCCGAACGGGCCGAGTCCGCCGGGTACTTCTTCGTGAGCGAGGCCCTCGCCAACGCGGTGAAGCACAGCGGAGCGCGCCGGATCTCCGTCACCGGCCGCCACGACGGGGCGCGCCTGACGGTGGAGGTGGCGGACGACGGGTGCGGCGGGGCGGACGCGGCGCGGGGCAGCGGGCTCACGGGGCTGGCCGACCGCATGTCGGTCGTGGTCCCGTAGAAGCCGGCGCCGCCGCTGCCACTGCCGGCGGCGGCCGCCGGCCGCTCCGCGTGGTCCTCGCCGAGGACTCCGTCCTGCTGCGCGAGGGTCTCGTCGGCCTGCTCGCCCGCTTCGGGCACGAGACGGTTGCCGCCGTCGGTGATGCCGAGGAACTCGAAGCGGCCGTCGCCGAGCACCGGCCGGACATCGTCGTCACCGATGTGCGGATGAGGAGTTCCTCGACGCGGTAGGGCGAGTGGCGGCCGGCGGGACGGTGGTGGACCCCGAGGTCGTCCGGCAGCTCATCCGCCGCCGGCGCGATCCGCTGGAGCGGTTGACGGCCCGCGAGCGGGAGGTCCTCGCGCTGATCGCCGAGGGGCATTCCAACGCCGAGGTGTCCCGCCGGCTCACCGTCTCCGAAGCGGCGGTCGGCAAGCACATCGGGAACATCCTGATGAAGCTGGACCTGCCGCCGGCGCAGGAGTCCCACCGCCGGGTGCTCGCCGTCCTGGCGTATCTGCGGGGCTGACGGGGCGAACAGGTCTGCGGACGCGCGCTACCGCTCCGTTCCGTCCGCGTTGCGATGAGTACGGGCATTGCTGCCGGTCTACCCTTCAGGACCCAGCGTCACGGAGGAGCGGCAGATGACCGATACGACGACCCTCGACCTCGGACCGCAAGCCCACATCGTGGCCCGTCTCGCCGCCGGCGTCCCGGACGCCCGGCTCGCCGACCGGACGACCTGCCCCGAGTACGCGGTCGGTGACCTGCTGGGCCACCTCGCAGGCCTCGCCGTCGCTTTCCGTGACGCCGCCCGCAAGGACCTGGGCCCCACGACGGACACGGCTCCCGACTCGGCCGCGCCCTCCCTGCCCGCAGGCTGGCGCGAGGAGCTGCCCCGGGTCCTCGGCGAGCTGGCCGAGGCCTGGAGGGACCCGGCCGCCTGGACCGGAATGACCCGCGCGGGCGGCGTGGACCTACCGGCTGAAATCGCGGGTGTGATGGCTGCCGACGAACTGGTGATCCACGGCTGGGACCTGGCCCGGGCCACTGGCCAGGCGTACCTTCCCGATCAGGCCGCGCTGCGCGCCTCGCACGCGTTCCTCCTGGCGGCCGCCCAGGACGAGAGCCGGGGCGGGGGCATCTTCGGCGCCGTCGTACCCGTACCGGACGACGCCCCGCTGCTGGACCGGGCAGTCGGTCTCAGCGGGCGCGATCCGGGCTGGAGGCCGCCGACACCGATTTCCTTCGATTCGGGGGTTTAGGCCCCCTCCGACCGCACCTCCGAAAGGGGTACAAACGGTCGCGGAGGGTGAGATTCGGGGCCCTCGGCGGTGAGGCGGCCCACAGGACGCAGGTCACATACGAAGCGGGATCGTAGGCTCTGAACGGCCCGTATACGCCCCCGCAAACCGGCTCCCACCTGCGCGGACGTTGATCGCCGCGACGGGGGGCCGTTCCGCCCCGGCTGCGAGGAGCACTAGTAAGAGGGGTCGTTGCCAGGGCGTCGGGGCGTCTGTAGAACTGGATGAGTCGCCAAGCGGCACGGGTGCTTCACCCGCCGCAGACGAACCCCTCTCCTTTGCGTGAGTGGCTCACGCATGTCTTAGACATGCCCGCGACCGTCCTTGTCCCCGTCGGAAGGTCAATCCGTGTCCAACGCAGTCATCCGCCGTATCGCCGCTTCGAAGAAGACCCTCGCGGGCTCCGTCCTCGCCCTGGGCGTCGCCGGTTCCATGCTTGCCGCGGTTCCCGCGCAGGCCGCCCCGACGAACGCCAAGGCGATCGCCCAGCAGATGATCAAGGACCCGGCGCAGTTCGCGGCCTTCAACAACATCGTTTCCCGCGAGAGCGGCTGGGACCACACCGCCACGAACTCCTCCTCCGGCGCCTACGGCCTGGTCCAGGCCCTGCCGGCCTCGAAGATGTCCTCGGCGGGCT
>NZ_JBHWVJ010000117.1:0-19861 GCF_042736725.1 Streptomyces sp. NPDC060028
GGGCGATGTCCCGGCCTCCCGATCGGGAGCCCGGCCCTTCGCGTCGTACCGGTAGGGCTACAGACCCTGCCAGGCGGGCTTGTCGGCGAAGGTGTGGCGGAAGTAGTCCGCCAGCTTCAGCTTCGACGCCGCGGCCTCGTCCACCACGACGGTGGCGTGGCGGTGCAACTGCAGCGCGGAGGCCGGGACCAGCGCCGACAGCGGCCCCTCGACGGTCTGCGCGACGGCCTCGGCCTTGCCCTCGCCCGTGGCCAGCAGAACCAGGTGCCGGGCGTCCAGGATGGTGCCGATGCCCTGAGTGATGACGTGGTGCGGGACCTGGGCCATGTCGTTGTCGAAGAACCGCGCGTTGTCCACGCGGGTCTGCTCCGTCAGCGTCTTGATCCGGGTGCGCGAGGCCAGCGACGAACACGGTTCGTTGAAGCCGATGTGCCCGTCCGTGCCGATGCCGAGCAGCTGGAGGTCGACGCCACCGGCCTCGGCGAGGGCGCGGTCGTACGCGTCGCACGCCCCGACGATGTCCTCGGCGGAGCCGTCGGGACCCATGAAGGAACCCTCGGACAGGCCCAGCGGCTCGACGACCTCGCGCAGCACCACGGCGCGGTAGGACTCCGGGTGGCCGGTCGGCAGGCCGACGTACTCGTCGAGCTGGCAGATCCGGGCCTTCGAGGCGTCGACCTGGCCGGCCTTGACCTTCGCGGCGAGGGCCTCGTAGATGGGCAGCGGGGTAGAGCCGGTCGCCACGCCGAGCAGGGCGTCGGGCTTGCGGCGGACCAAGGCGGCCATGGCCTCCGCGATGAGCTCGCCGCCTGCCTTGGCGTCCGGGACGATGACAACTTCCACGCGGGGCCTGCCGATCTGGAGAGATTGTGTGGTATAGACCAATCTAGCAGAGGCGGGGCGCCTGTGCCGGGCCTTCGCCCACTCCATCGTGATCCTCCTCGCGCGGGCCTGCTACAGCAGCGCCAGCTGGAGACCGCCCGTCGCGTCGAGGTGCTGGCCCGTGACCCAGCGGGAGTCGGGAGAGGCCAGGAACGCCACCACGTCCGCGACCTCCTGTGACGTGCCCACCCGGTGGAAGACGGAGCGCGCGGCCACGTGGGCCCGGGTCGCCGGGTCCGCGAGCAGGGCCGCGTTCAGGTCGGTCTCGGTGATGCCGGGGCCCACCGAGTTCACGGTGATCCCGCGCGGCGCGAGCGCGGCGGCCAGCGACCGGGTCAGGGCGTTGACCGCACCCTTCGCCGTGATCGTGGCGAGGATCGCGGGCAGGGCGATGTCCGGGGTGCCGGTCACGTTCACGATCCGCCCCCCGTCGCGCAGCCGCGCCAGCCCGTGCTTGATCACGAAGAACGGCGCCTTGGCGTTGAGCGCGTGCGTCCGGTCGTACATCTCCTCGTCGGTCTCCTCGATCCCCGCGAAGATGGCGCCCCCCGCGTTGTTCACCAGGACGTCGACCTCCTCGGTGGCCAGCGGATGGGCCGCGTACGCCGCCCACAGTGCCTCCGCGTCCCCCGGAACCCCGAGCTCCGCCCCGACCGCGAACGCCCGGCCCCCGGCCGCCTCCACGGCCGCCACGACCTCCTCGGCCGCCGCCTCGTTGGATCCGTAGTGCACGGCGACCAGCGCCCCGTCCCGCGCCAGCCGCAGCGAGACGGCCCGCCCGATACCCCGGCTGCCGCCCGTGACCAATGCCGTCTTCCCCTTGAGCACGCCCATGACGCGCCCCCCTTCAACATTCGATAGCGGTCGCTACAGAAAGGACCGTATCCCAGATTCCGTAGCGCGCGCTATAGAATGAGCGCATGGTGACCGGACAGCGCGGCAGACCCCGCTCCTTCGACCGCGACGCGGCCCTGGACAAGGCCATGCTGGCCTTCTGGGACCGCGGTTACGAGGCGACCTCGATCTCCGACCTGACCGCCTCGCTCGGCATCAGCGCGCCCAGCCTGTACGCGGCCTTCGGGGACAAGCGCAAGCTCTTCGACGAGGTCGTGGTGGTCTACGGCGGCCGGTACGGGGACTTCGCGAGCGTGGCGCTCGCCGAGGAGCCCACCGCCCGCGCGGCCGTCGCCCGGATCCTGCGCGAGGCCGCCGAGGTGTACACCGACCCGGCCCACCCGCCGGGCTGCATGGTCATCAGCGCGGCCGTCAACACGACCTCGGAGGAGGTCGGGCAGGCCCTGCGCGAGCGGCGCAATGCCAACCTGGCGATGTTCGAGAGCCGGATCCGTGCCGACATGGCCACCGGCGCACTGTCCGCCGACACGGACGCGCGGGCGCTGGCCCGCTATGCGGGGGCCGTGCTTCAGGGGATGTCCCAGCAGTCGCGCGACGGCGCGGGCCGGGAGGAGCTGGAGGCGGTGGCCGCGGTGGCGATGCGGGCCTGGCCGGCGGCGTAGGCCGGGCGGCGCGGGCCCGGCTGCGTTCCTCTGGGCCACGGTGCCTGACGGGACCCTCGGCCCGCCCGGCACCGTAGCCCGGAGTACTTACGGCCAACGGGTGTGCGGTTCCCGGCGGCCGGTGATGAGGAGCCTGCGCGGTCAGGGCAGAGCGCGCGGCTTACCTCGATCCGTCCTCCTGTGCGGGGAGGGCGGAAGCGTGTGCCAATTGTGGACTAGACCAATCTGTTCTGTCCATCCAATGACAGGGCCGTTGGTCCCGTCACTTCCTCCAACAGTACGCGGAGTCCGGGGCTCCTGGATACTCCTGAGTAGTCCAGGTGCGGAAAGTCATCCGCCGTACCCGGGGTACGCTCGCAACGTGCCCTCCATGAACGACCTCGTACGCCAGCACACCGCTCTCAGTGAAACCGAACTGGAGTGGCTCCACCTGCTGGTCTCGGAGTGGCAACTGCTCTCCGACCTCTCCTTCGCCGACCTCGTCCTGTGGGTTCCCACCCTCGACGGCAGCCGGTACGTGTCGGTCGCGCAGATGCGCCCGAACACCGGCCCCACCTCGTACCAGGACGACATGGTCGGTCACTTGGTCCCGCGCGGCCGCCGCCCGCTGCTCGACGCCGCGCTCGACGAGGGCCGCATCGTGCGCGAGGGCGACCCGGAGTGGCGCGAGGAGGTGCCGGTCCGCGTCGAGTCGATCCCCGTCCGCCGCGAGGGGCGGGTGCTGGGCGTGATCGCACGCAACACCAACCTGCTCACTGTGCGTACACCGAGCCGGCTGGAGCTCACCTACCTCCAGTCCGCCTCCGACCTGGCCCAGATGATCGCGGCGGGGTCCTTCCCCTTCCCCGGCCAGCAGGTCGACATGGACGCCTCCCCGCGCGTCGGGGACGGCCTGATACGGCTCGACGCCGACGGCGTGGTGACGTACGCGTCCCCGAACGCGCTCTCCGCGTACCACCGGCTCGGCCTCGCCTCCGACCTGGTCGGTCAGCACCTGGGCGACACCACCGCCGAACTCGCGCCCTCCCGGGGGCCGGTGGACGAGGCGCTCGTCAAACTCGCCAGTGGCTGGGCCCCGCGTGAGACCGAGGTCGAGGGCAACGGCGGGGTCATCCAGCTGCGCGCCATCCCGCTCAAGCCGAAGGGGACCCGGATCGGCTCCCTCGTCCTGTGCCGCGACGTCACGGAACTGCGCCGTCGCGAACGTGAATTGATCACCAAGGACGCGACCATCCGGGAGATCCACCACCGGGTGAAGAACAATCTGCAGACCGTGGCCGCACTGCTGCGGCTCCAGGCCCGCCGGATGGATTCGGAGAACGGCCGCGAGGCCCTCAACGAGGCGGTCCGCCGCGTCGGTTCGATCGCGATCGTGCACGAGACGCTGTCTCAGAACCTGGATGAGCGGGTCGAGTTCGACGAGATCGCCGACCGCGTGATCGCGATGGTCTCGGAGATCTCCCCGGGCAAGGTGGACTGCCGGCGCACCGGCCGCTTCGGGATCCTGGACGCGGAGGTCGCCACGCCGCTGTCGATGGTGCTGACCGAGATCCTCCAGAACGCCCTGGAGCACGCCTTCACCCAAGGGGAGGGCGGCACCGTGGAGGTGTCCGCGGCCCGCTCCGGCGCCGGCCGCGACGATGCCCGGCTGTTGATCACCGTGCTGGACGACGGCTGCGGTCTGCCCGAGGGCTTCGACCCCCAGCGGGCCGGCAATCTCGGGCTGCAGATCGTACGGACCCTCGTGGAGGGCGAGCTCGGCGGCACCTTCGACATGGTCCGGGTCGAGCCGCGCGGCACCAAGGTCGTCCTCGACATACCGGCCAGCCCGCAGAAATGAGCAGCAGGCCGCTCACCGAGCGTGACGAAAGGCGGCCCGGACAGCACTGAGCCCCGGAACCGGGGCCCCTCCCAGCGGTAGCTGGGGGAGGCTGTCGGTCCGGGGCTCAAGAGCACGTTGCTGAGCGCTGATGCGGGGTACTACGCGCTGCGGCTCGAGGCTCGAAAGTCGATGTCAGGCGGTGGCGTTGCGCGCCCGATTGCGAGCGGCGCGACGCTTCATCGCGCGGCGCTCGTCCTCGCTGAGACCGCCCCAGACGCCGGAGTCCTGACCGGACTCGAGCGCCCACTGCAGGCACTGCTCCATGACGGGGCAGCGGCGGCAGACGGCCTTGGCTTCCTCGATCTGCAGCAGCGCAGGACCGGTGTTGCCGATGGGGAAGAAGAGTTCCGGGTCTTCCTCGCGGCAAACGGCGTTGTGACGCCAGTCCATGGCTGCTCCATCTCCTTGTATTGCGGGCAGGTTGCTTGTGAATGTGAACGCTTTCACGAATCCCTTCGTGAGGGAAGGGTGAGCGCCCAGTTTCCCGGGTGCGTCGAAGATTCGTGGAGGGGTTCTGGCGGTCTGTGTGGGTGCCGGGTTCTGCGGGCTGTCCCGATCGCCATGTAGAGATTCGCAAACCTCGGACGGGGATACAACCCCTTCCGGAAAGTTTTTTTTGATTCGTCGGTGTCTACTAGGTCACAGCCCTACATCGTGAGGGTGGACCGGCGTGTAAACGTTCGAGTGAAAGGACTTTAGGCCCTTCCACTCACACAATCACACGCAGTGCCCGGCGTACGCCTGTGAACCGAACGCTGGTGCGCAGGCCGAGGTGGTCTCCGTCCATCTGGAACGGAAGCGGCACCTTCGAATGCAAGGTGAAGTCGGTCAAATCGTGCAGAGACACCGCGTGCTTGCCGTGCGGACCGCGCTCAGGAGTCGAGGTCAGGAGCTGTGTCGCGTACCGCGCGACCGCCGGAGTTGACAAACGATTGAGTGCCAATACGTCAAGCGCTGTATCGAACGACGCCTCCGGGGAGGCGTAAAGCGGACGATTGCCCAGATACGTCCAGGGCGAGGTGTTGCACACTATCGACAGCACCAGATCCGTCACGGGATCCGCGCCGGGCCGCTCCAGCGTGACCGTGCCGTGCCTGCGGTTGGGCTCTTCCAGGAACTGGCGCACCAGCTGTCGTACATACAGGGCATGCGTCGAACGTTTGCCGCGCTCCCGCTGCTGCTCGACCCGCCCCACCACACCCGCGTCGAAGCCGAAGCCCGCGCAGAAGGTGAACCAGCGGGCCGGAACCGACTCGTCCTCCGTGCCCGGGCTGCCGGCGGCGAGACCCAGCCCCACCGTCCGCTCACGCTGCTCGCGCAGTGCGTCCAGCAGGGCGCCGGTCGCCTCGACCGCGTCGTTGGGCAGGCCGAGCGCTCGGGCGAAGACATTGGTGGAGCCGCCGGGGACCACGGCCAGGCGCGGCAGCCGCTCCGGATCGGGCCCGTTGTGCAGCAGTCCGTTGACCACCTCGTTGACGGTGCCGTCGCCGCCGAGCGCCACCACGAGGTCGATACCGGTCTCGGCGGCCTTGCGCCCCAGGTCCCTGGCGTGTCCCCGGTACTCGGTGGTCACCGCCTCCAGCTTCATTTCGCTGGCCAGGGCATGGGTCAGGACGTCGCGCGTGCGCGCACTGGTGGTCGTCGCTGCTGGGTTGGCCACGAGAAGTGCACGCATGAGCGCCAGCCTACCCACCCCTCCATACGCCGCCCATACTGCCCGTCCCCCTCCGGGGCCCAGCGGGCGCGGCTACCCTGCTGGGGTGAGTACGAAGCCCACCCCCAGCCCCGCCACCCCCGCCTCTGCCGCCCGCCCGGCCGCCCCGCTGCCCCGTCGGCTGACCGCGGCCGCCGCGCTCACCGCGCTGGAGGGACTGGCCCTGGCCGGCCTCGGCGTCTACATGCTGTTGGTGGGCATCTTCGGCGACGCCGACTCCCCGCGGCAGGCCGAGACCGGCGGGGTCACCCTGCTCGTGCTCGCCGCGCTGCCGCTGATCGCGGCCCGCGGGCTGCGGCTGGGCCGCCGCTGGAGCCGCGGCCCGGCGCTGATCACGCAGCTGATGGCGCTGCCGGTGGCGTGGACGCTGTGGACCGGGGGCGGCGGTGCGATGACCGCCGCCGCGGTCGCCTTGGCCCTGGCCGCGGTGGCCGTCGTGGGACTTCTGGTGAATCCGACGGCGACCGAGGCACTCGGGATCGGGCCCGCGGAACAATCCCGCTAGCCCGTACGTACTACTGCTACTACTACTCGGCCTGCTCCTCGGCCTGCTCCTCGGCCTGCTCCTCGGCCTACTCCTCGACGAGGAGCTTCTCGCGGAGCTGGGCCAGGGTGCGGGCCAGCAGCCGGGAGACGTGCATCTGGGAGATGCCGACCTCCTGGGCGATCTGCGACTGCGTCATGTTGCCGAAGAAGCGAAGCAGCAGAATCCGCTTCTCCCTCGGCGGCAGTCCCTCCAGCAGCGGCTTGAGGGACTCGCGGTACTCGACGCCCTCCAGGGCCTCGTCCTCCGAGCCCAGGGTGTCCGCGACCGCCGGTGACTCGTCGTCGGTGTCCGGGACGTCCAGCGAGAGCGTGCTGTAGGCATTGGCCGATTCCAGCCCCTCCAGCACCTCCTCCTCGGAGATCCCCAGCCGCTCGGCCAGTTCGTGCACCGTGGGGGAGCGGCCGTGCTGCTGGGACAGTTCGGCCGTTGCCGTGGTCAGGGAGAGCCGCAGCTCCTGAAGGCGCCGCGGGACCCGGACCGCCCAGCCCTTGTCGCGGAAGTGGCGCTTGATCTCGCCGACCACCGTGGGCGTGGCGTACGTGGAGAACTCGACCCCGCGGTCCGGGTCGAAGCGGTCCACGGACTTGATCAGACCGATCGTGGCGACCTGGGTCAGGTCGTCCAGCGGCTCACCGCGGTTGCGGAACCGCCGCGCCAGGTGCTCGACCAGCGGCAGGTGCATCCGTACGAGCCGGTTGCGCAGCTCGGCCTTCTCCACCGAACCGTCGGGCAGCGCCCGCAGCTCGATGAACAGGGCCCGCGCGCCGCTGCGGTCGCGCGGATCCGGCAGGGCCGGAGTCGGCTGGAAGACAGGCGCCTCCAAGGCCGCCGGTGTGCCCGGTGCCTCCGGGGCCGCGGCAGCGGCCACCGGTGGCCGCACCGGCTGTGGTGGCTGTGGTTCTTCGTGCTGGTTCTCGCTCACAGGGCCCGCCCGTCGCTCCGCCGAGTCCAAAAAGCCGTCTTCCGCATCCGCGTCAGCCGGGTGCGGTCGGGCGTGCAGCTGTTCCGGGATGCCGCCGTCGACCTCGTGCCGTACCCGGGGCCGATCCCCGCCCCGCACCGGGATCTCCCCGCCGCTCACGCCGGGCCTGGTCCCGCGCCGCGTTGTTTGTAGAGGCTGATGCTCACCGTCCGGTCCTCCTCGACCGTGGACTCGACCTTGCCGGCCAGGGCCGACAGGACGGTCCAGGCGAACGTGTCGCGCTCCGGTGCACGACCGTCCGTGGTCGGCGCCGAGACGGTCACCTCCAGCGAATCGTCCACCAATCGGAAGACGCAGCTGAGGACGGAGCCGGGCACGGCCTGCTGGAGCAGGATCGCGCAGGCCTCGTCCACCGCGATGCGGAGGTCCTCGATCTCGTCGAGGGTGAAGTCCAAACGTGCCGCGAGGCCGGCCGTGGCCGTCCGCAGCACCGACAGGTAGGCACCCGCAGCGGGCAGCCGGACTTCCACGAAGTCCTGGGTCCCGGGCTCGCCTGCGATCTGGGACACCCTCACCTCCAAGGTGGTACGAGCTCTGTTCGCCGGTGACGCTATCGCGATCCGGGTGATCGTGTCGCGGCACCCCTCGTGGCACCCGCTTGGAGCACCCGGGCCGGCCGTGCCTCTGTCCGGTGACTGATGGTAAGCCCACGGGTACACACAGTGGCTAGTGGTCTGCGGGCCCAAATCAGGGGAACCGGCGGAGGGTTGACCTACCCCTCCTCAGACGATCGAACCGTCGACAAAACACCATCGCCAGGTCTCGCCCGGTTCGTAGCTCCGCATGACCGGATGGCCGGTCTCGTGGTGGTGCGCCGTGGCGTGACGGTACGGGGAGGAATCGCAGCAGGCAACGTAGCCGCACCCCAGACACATCCGCAGTTGCACGGGATGGCTGCCGAGCTCCAGACATTCGGGACAGGTCTGGGCAAGAGGGATCGGCTCGGGGCGCGGCAGTTCGGGAACGTGGGTGCACTCGCTCATGATGGCCAGCGTACTGAGGCACGGGCGCGCGGCGCCGGATTCAACCGAACGAGGATGATCTTCGATGGAGGTATTGCCCCTGGTGGCTCTGGTCGCGGGTTGCGCCGTCGTCGCGGGAGTGGCCCGCTGGACGCCGGTGCCCGCGCCACTGCTCCTGGTGGCCGCCGGGCTCGGGGCGGCCTACGTCCCGGGAGTGCCCTCGTACGCCCTCGACCCGCACATCGTCCTGCCGCTGCTGCTCCCGCCGCTGCTGTACACGGCCGCGGTCGACAGTTCGTACCTGGACCTGCGGGCGAACATGCGGCCCATCGCGCTGCTGTCGGTGGGTTACGTGCTCTTCGCGACGGTCGCGGTCGGATACGTCGCCTACCTGATGGTGCCGGGCCTCTCGCTGCCCGTGGCGCTGGTGCTGGGCGCGGTGATCGCGCCGCCGGACGCGGTGGCGGCGACGGCGATCGCCCGGAAGCTGGGGCTGCCGAACCGGATCACGACCATCCTGCAGGGTGAGTCGCTGGTCAACGACGCCACCGCGATCACCGCGTACAAGGTGGCGCTGGCCGCGGTGGTCGGGGTGGGCGCCGGCTGGGCGCACGGGATCGCGGAGTTCCTGCTGGCGTCGGTGGGCGGGGTCGGCGTGGGCCTGCTGCTGATGGTGCCGATCCACCACCTGCGCAAAAGGCTGCGGGAGCCGCTGCTGCAGAACACGCTGTCGCTGCTGATCCCGTTCGTGGCGTACGCGGCCGCCGAGCGGGTGCACGCCTCGGGAGTGCTGGCGGTCGTGGTGGTCGCGCTGTACCTCGGACACCGCAACTGGCAGGTGGACTTCGCGACCCGGCTCCAGGAGGAGGCGGTGTGGAAGATGGTCGCCTTCCTGCTGGAGTCGCTGGTCTTCGCGCTGATCGGACTCCAACTGCCGGTGGTGCTGAAGGGGCTGGGGGAGTACGAGGGGCTGCACGCGGCCTGGTACGCGCTCGCGGTGTTCCTGGTGGTGGTCGCGGCCCGGTTCGCGTGGGTGTTCCCGGCGACCTTCCTGCCACGGGCTCTGTCGGAGCGGATCCGGGAGCGGGAGCCGGACACGAACTGGAAGGCGCCGGTGATCGTGGGATGGGCCGGGATGCGGGGGGTGGTGTCGCTGGCGATCGCCTTCTCCGTGCCGATGAGCGTGCCGCACCGCAACCTGATCCTGTTCCTGACCTTCACGACCGTGATCGGCACGCTGGTGGTGCAGGGACTGACCCTGCCGCCGCTGATCCGCCGGCTGCGGCTGCCGCCGCGGGACCAGCACGCCGAGACCTTGGCGGAGGCGCAGGCGCAGAGCGAGGCCTCGCGGGCCGCGGAGGAGCGGCTGGACGAGCTGCTCGCGGAGCCGGCCAACGCCCTGCCGCCGCCGCTGGCGGACCGGCTGCGGACGGTGCTGGAGCGGCGGCGCAACGCGGTGTGGGAGCGGCTGGGCGGGGTCAACGCGGAGACGGGCGAGTCGGCGGACGACGTCTACCGCCGGCTGTCGCGGGAGATGATCGGGGCGGAACGGGAGGTGTTCGTCTCGCTGCGCGACCGCCGCCGCATCGACGACGAGATGCTGCGCGCCCTCCTGCGCCGCCTGGACCTGGAGGAAGCGGCGGCGTACCGCGAGGAGTCGACGTGACGCCCGCGGCGCCGCACCTGTCAGCTTCGTCGGCTCGATGGGCTCCGCCGGGGGACGGCGGGAGGGGCGGGCAGGGGACGGCTCCGCGCGGCGGCAACCCGCCCCGGCGTCAGGGCCGACCTGTGATGACCGCCGTCAGGGTGGTGCCGCGGGCGAAGGTCCCGCACTCCGCGAGGGCCGTCAGGGCCCAGAGGAGCTTCGCCACGTAGATCCGCTCGACCGGCAGTCCGTGCCGGGACTCGAAGTCGGCGGCGAAGTCGTCCAGCTCGGCCGGGACCCGGGCGTAACCCCCGTGGGCGAAGCCTTCGGCCAGGGTCCAGTCGCCCGCCGGCCCTCCGAAGGCCGCCGCCTGGAGGGAACGTATCTCCGCCCCGAGGAAGCCGCCCGCCAGCACCGGCACGCCCAGCGCCCGCTGCCCGGGGGCGAGTCCGGCCGCCAGGCCCGCCAGCGTGCCGCCCGTGCCGCAGGCCACCGCCACCACGTCGCCCATGCCCCGCAGCTCGCGCCCCAGCTCCCGGCAGCCGCGCAGCGCAAGCGCGTTGCTGCCGCCCTCGGGGATCACGTACGCCTCCGCCGCCCCGGCCTCGCGCAGCAGCCGGGCCAGCACCTCCGGTTCCGCCTTGCGGCGGTAGTCCTGCCGGGAGACGAAGTGCAGCCGCATCCCGTCCGCCGCGCACCGGGCGAGGGAATCGTTGAGCGGACGCCCCGCCAGCTCCTCGCCCCGCACCACCCCG
The DNA here is from genome assembly GCF_042736725.1 of Streptomyces sp. NPDC060028. Taxonomy (NCBI): domain Bacteria; kingdom Bacillati; phylum Actinomycetota; class Actinomycetes; order Kitasatosporales; family Streptomycetaceae; genus Streptomyces; species Streptomyces sp. NPDC060028. The sequence goes on from NZ_JBHWVJ010000117.1 coordinate 10,887, forward strand.
ACCGTCGGCAGGCCGAGCAGCCGGCCCGCCGCGGCCGTGGCGCGCAGGTGGTTGGAGTACGCCCCGCCGAAGGTCAGCAGCGCCGGACGGCCGCCGTCGACGGCCGCCCGCAGGTTCGGCGCGAGCTTGCGCCACTTGTTGCCCGGCAGCTCCGGATGCACGAGGTCGTCCCGCTTGAGCAGCAGCCGTACGCCGTGCACGGCGAAGCGTCCGTCCACCACCTCGACCAGCGGGGACGCCGGGCGGGGGCGCAGCGCGTCGTTCATGCGGCCATTGTCCCGCCGCGCGGCTACTTCAGGCGGTCGTGGACGCGGTCGCGGAAGGAGTCCATCGTGAAGCCCTTCGGGTCGATCTTGCCCGGCTGCCATTCGAGGTGGCCGATCACCGAGCGCGAGGTCCAGCCGTGGACCCGGCAGACCGCGGCCGCCGCCCGGGCCATCGCGTCGAGCTGGACCGACGGCCAGGGGTCCTCGCCGTCGCCGAGGTTCTCGCACTCGAAGCCGTAGAAGTGCCGGTTGCCGTCGGTGTTGGCGTGCTGGTCCGGCGGCAGGCGCTTCTCGGCGACCACGGCCGCGAGGACGTCGGAGTCGCCCGACCCCGCGTGGTTGGCGCGGCCGTAGCCGACCAGGTGGACGCGGCCGTCCTTGGTGATCACGCCGTGGCAGAGCGGGCCGGGGAGCGCCTCGTCGCCGTCGCGGCAGAGTGCGACGGTGAACGCGGTGCCGTGGGTGACGGTGTGGTGGATCATCACCCCGTTCACCGGGCCCCAGGGGCCCTTGTGGTTGCGGTTGTGGGTGCGCCAGGCGCCCACCTCGACGACGGTCAGACCCTCGTCCCGCAGGGCCTGGATGAACCGGTCCGCGGACATGGGTGCGGCCATGGCCGCCTCCTTCGTAGCGGTGCGCGACGAACACTGTGTGTGTCCGCGTCGTTACGTTCCGGTTTAGTGGAGGCAGGCCTTCCGAGGCTAGGGCATTCGTACGGCGAGCGAGCCGATCCGGACAGTGCGGGCGCGGCTACGCCGAGGCGAGCCACAGGTCCGGGCCGAACGCCTCGTAGTGGATGTCCGAGGCCGGCACCCCCCTGGCGGTCAGCAGAGGAGCGGCCCGCAGAGGTACGCCCTGGTGCCCGGGGCGATCGGGACGGCGGCGAGGTCGAGTGCTCCAGCATCGAGAGCATCGGGGTGCAGCCGATGCCGGCCGAGGCGAGCAGGACCGGCGCGCCGGGCGCCGAGGAGAGGCTGTACTGGCGGATCTGGCGGGCGCCGTCCGGGAGTTCGACCTGTACGGAGACGTACTGGCCCGGCGTCGGCCGGGACGAGGTGGAAGGTGGTGCGGTCGGCGGTCTCCTCGACGCGGGCGGTGACCGTCCAGGTCCGCCAGACGTCGCCGGCGAGGACCTGCTGCTCGGCGTGGAGGCGCTCCTCGATGGTGGCGAGGGCGTTCGCCATCAGCCAGTAGACCTCGTCCCATGCCGCGGCGACCTCGGGGGTGACGGCTTCGCCGAGGATCTCGGCGATCGCCTCGAAGAGGTGCTCGTGGACGACCGTGCTTGTGGGCGATGCGGTTGAAAAAACAGCCGCCCAGCACTCCGCCGCGGTGCGGACTTCTGTTCGAACGGCCGGCCGGGGATCAGCCCAGGCGGGGCGGCAGCCGGTGCGTATCGGCCATCCGGCCCCCTGGTTCAGGGCCTTCGGCCCCCATGCGCGCAGCCGGCGACCCGCCCGAAATGCCCAGTAGCGGGGGCCCGGTCGGCGCCGCGACCAGGTCGTTCACCGTCAGCGGGTCCAGCGAGGCGAAGAAGGCCTCCTGGGCCCGGCGCAGCGCGCCGCGCAGCACGCAGGCGCCGCGCAGCGGACACGGGGCGGCGCCGTCGCAGTCCACGACATCACCCGCCCCTTCCAGCTCCCGGATCACTCCGCCCACCGAGGCGGCCCGCCCCGCGGAGGTCAGGGCGAGCCCGCCGCCGCGCCCGCGGCGCGCCTCGACCAGGCCGAGGTGCTGCAGCCTGGCGACCACTTTGGCCGCGTGGGTGTACGGCACCTCCAGGGTGGCCGCCACCTCGCGCGTGACTGGCATCCAAGAAGCACATTAAAGTGCGGCCTTGTTCGCTCTGCGTGGCCGAAACCCGTGGGGTACGAGTGCCCTCCTGAGGAGGAGTTGAACTTCAGAGAGTGCCCACCCGCGGACGGAGTAGTCCCACCCTTTTGTGTAATGGTCCCACCGCGTTGCGTTCTGGAAGGGTTGCATCCCGCAGATCCGCAGTGATCGAAAGGGAAAGACATGTCGGTCCAGGCAGGTTCCGAATCCGAGACCCAGACACCGCAGCGCAGTCTGGGGACATCGGCCGCACGGAACTTGGCAACCACGACCAAGTCCGCGCCGCAGATGCAGGAGATCACCTCGCGGTGGCTCCTCAAGATGCTCCCGTGGGTCTCGGTCCAGGGCGGCACGTACCGCGTCAACCGCCGCCTGAGCTACTCGGTCGGCAACGGCGTCGTCGAGTTCATCAAGACCGGCACCCAGGTCCAGGTCATCCCCGCCGAACTCGGCGAACTCCCGCTCCTGCGCGACTACGAGGACGAGGAGGTCCTCGCCGAACTCGCCCAGCGGTGCCGCCAGATCGACTTCGAGGCCGGCCAGGAGCTCACCTCCTTCGGCAGCCCCTCGGACAAGGTCTTCCTCCTCGCCCACGGCCGCATCGACCAGGTCGGCCCCGGCCCCTACGGGGACGACGCCGTCCTGGAGACCGTCGCCGACGGCGCCTTCTTCGGCGAGGCCTCCCTCGTGGACGAGGAGGCGATCTGGGAGTACACCGCCCGCGCCGCCACCGCCGGCACCGCCCTCGTCCTGTCCCGGCAGGACTTCCAGCTCCTCGCCGACCGGGTCGACTCGCTGCGGGCCCACCTGGACCACGTACGCACCCTGCCCGCCCAGCGCACCAACAAGTACGGCGAGGCCGCGATCGACCTCTCCGCCGGCCACCAGGGCGAGGCCGTCCTGCCCGGCACCTTCGTGGACTACGAGGGCCGCCCGCGCGAGTACGAACTCTCCATTGCACAAACGGTCCTGCGCGTGCACACCCGCGTCGCGGACCTCTACAACCACCCGATGAACCAGACCGAACAGCAGCTGCGGCTGACGGTCGAGGCGCTGCGCGAGCGCCAGGAGCACGAGATGCTCAACAACCGCGACTTCGGCCTGCTCCACAACGCCGACTACGACCAGCGCATCCAGCCCCACGACGGCGCGCCCAGCCCCGACGACATGGACCAGCTGCTCAGCATGCGGCGCGGCTCCAAGCTCTTCCTGGCGCACCCCAAGGCCATCGCCGCCTTCGGCCGCGAGTGCAACAAGCGCGGCCTCTACCCGGAGTCCGTTGACATCGGCGGCAACCGGGTCCCGGCCTGGCGCGGGGTGCCGATCTTCCCGAGCAACAAGATTCCGATCAGCGACGCCCGCACCACCTCGATCCTGTGCATGCGCACCGGCGAGGACGAGCAGGGCGTCATCGGCCTGCACCAGCCCGGCATCCCGGACGAGATCGAGCCGAGCCTGTCGGTGCGTTTCATGGGCATCAGCGAGCAGGCGATCATCTCGTACCTGGTCACCGCCTACTTCTCCGCCGCCGTGCTGGTGCCGGACGCGCTGGGTGTCCTGGAGAACGTCGAGATCGGCCGCTGGCGCTGAGCGCGGTGAACGCCGCCTTGGCGACCGGCGAGGGCCAGGAGGCCGAGGCCGCCGCCCTGCTGGAGCGGACAAGAGAAACGGTCAACCCGGAGCTGCGCCGGACCGTCGAGAGCCTGCCCGGCTCGATGCGGCGCGTGGCGATGTACCACTTCGGCTGGGAGGCCGCGGACGGCACGCCGGCCGCGGGCAGCGCGGGCAAGGCCATCCGGCCCGCCCTCGTGCTCGCCTCGGCCCAGGCCCTGCGGGGGCCGACGGGCCGGGTCGAGGACGCCGTACGGGCGGCGGTGGCCGTGGAACTGGCGCACAACTTCACGCTGCTGCACGACGACGTCATCGACAAGGACACCCGGCGGCGCGGCCGGGACACGGCCTGGACCGTGTTCGGGACACCGGACGCGATCATCACGGGCGACGCCATGATGTCGCTCGCGCTGAAGCTGCTCGCCGAGGACCCGCACCCGGCCTCGGCCGCGGCCTCGGCCCGGCTCGCGGCCTGCGTCATCGAGCTGTGCGCGGGCCAGCAGGCGGACTGCGCCTTCGAGCAGCGCCGCCACGTCTCGCTCGACGAGTGCCTGACCATGGCCACGGCCAAGACCGGGGCCCTGCTCGGCTGCGCGTGCGCGCTCGGCGCGCTGTACGCGGGAGCGGGGCCGGACGAGGTCGACGCCATGGACGCCTTCGGGCGGGAGGCCGGGCTGGCCTTCCAGCTCATCGACGACCTGATCGGGATCTGGGGGGACCCGGGGCACACCGGCAAGCCCGCCGGCGCCGACCTGCTCGCCCGCAAGAAGTCCCTCCCGGTCGTGGCCGCCCTCACCTCGGGCACCGGGGCCGGGGAGGAGCTGGCCGCCCTGTACGCGGGTCCCATGACGGCGCAGGACGCGCTCAAGGCCGCCGACGCGGTGGACCGGGCCGGCGGGCGGGACTGGGCGCAGGCCCATGCCGCGGACCGGATGGGCCGGGCGGTGCAGCAGCTGTCGCGGGCCGTGCCGGACCTCGGGGCGGCGGGCGGGCTGCTGGCGCTGGCGGAGTTCGTCACGCGCCGCACGAAGTGAGCGCTCCGTAGGCAGGCCTCGGCCTGTTCCGGCACCTCGGGGTGCCGGAACGGGCCTTTCTGCGTCCGCGGGTCAACTCTAGGATCACTCAAGGTTGTTGACGCATGAGTGAAGTGAAGGGTGTGACCCATGGCGCTGGAGATACGTCAGGCGGACCAGTCGGACCGGGACGCGGTGGCGCGGCTGCTCGACGAGGCCTTCCGCACCGACCCGGTGAGCAGCTGGGTCTTCCCGGACCCGGAGCACCGGGCGGCGGTGCACGGGAAGTTCCTCGGCGTCTTCGTGGACGTGGCCCTGGCCGAGGGCCGGATCGACTACGCGGCCGACGGCTCGGCGGCCGCGCTGTGGCTGCGGATCCCCGCGGGCGAGCCGGAGGAGGAGGACGAGATTCCGGCGAAGATGCGCGCGGTGGCCGACCCCGACAACGAGCGGTGCGAGCTGGTCGGCCGGCTGACCGGCGCCGTGCACCCGACCGCGGAGGAGCACGAGTACCTCCTGATGATCGCGGTCGCGCCGGGCCGGCAGGGCGAGGGCCTGGGCGGGGAGCTGATCCGGCCGGTGCTGGAGCGCTGCGACCGCGAGGGGGTGCCGGCGTACCTGGAGGCGAGCAGCGAGCGTAGCGGCCGGCTGTACGAGCGGCTGGGTTTCGAGCACACGGGGACGCCGGTGCAGCTGCCGGACGGGCCCCTGATGTGGCCGATGTGGCGCAAGCCCCGGGGGTAGTTGCGTAACCACTACGGCTGAAGTACTTTACTTGACGTGCCCCGGGGCGGTGGCACTGCCGAACGGAAGAGACGCGCTTGCGCAAGCTCACGTACTTCATCGCCACGACGATCGACGGCTTCATCGGAGCCCCGGACGGCGACGGCGATTTCTTCTACACCTTCCTCGACCACGAGTTCATCGATCACCTCAAGGCCGAGTACCCGGAGACCATCGCCGCCCCCGGGCGTGCGCAGCTCGGGATCGAGGACGCGCAGTCCCGGCGCTTCGACGCGGTGCTCATGGGCCGGGGCACCTACGAGCCGGGCCTCAAGCTGGGCGTCACCAGCCCGTACGGCCACCTGCGCGAGCAATACGTCGTCTCGCGCTCCCTGACCACCGCGCCCGACCCACAGGTGGAGCTGATCAGCGGGGATCTGGTGGCCCGGGTCCGTGAGCTCAAGGCCCGGGACGGGCTGGACATCTGGCTGTGCGGCGGCGCCGACCTCGCCGGCCGGCTGGTCGACGAGATCGACGAGTTCATCGTCAAGACCTACCCGGTCTTCGCCGGTACCGGCATGCCGATGTCGCGGGCCGGCTTCGGGGTCCGCCCGCTGGAGCTGACCGGAGTCAAGGCCCTCGCCGGCGGCCAGGTCATCACCTCGTACGCCGTCAAGCGCTGACCCGCACCACCCGTACGACCCGCACACCCCGCCGGATGCGCGGAACCGGCCTACCGTGGAGGTATGGCCGGTAACGAGCAGCACGCGACGGAACACGCGACGGTCGCCCCGCGGGCCGGGCACGAACAGCGGACGTGCCCGGCCTGCGGGAGCCCCGTCGTCACACTGGTCAGACGGCGCAAGTCCCTGGGGATCTTCGTGCCGGCGTGGAGCCCGGGCCCCTGTCGGAACCCGGACTGCACGGCGTACGCCCCTGCGGACTCCTAGCCCTTCGTGTCCAGCCCCGAGGCGACGAGGCCGTTCGCCCAGAGCTGGTTCACGCGCGAGCGCTCGGCGGAGTTCGGGTTGGGGTTGGTGCACGAGGTGCCCGGCCCGCCGCCCGACATGAGCTCGCTGCACGGCCCGGAGTAGTGGTCCGGCAGACCCAGCACGTGGCCGGTCTCGTGCGCCGTCACCCGGGTCGAGTTGTACTGCTGGTTCTGCTGGTAGTCGAGGAAGATGTAGCCGCGGCCGTGCCCGTCCGTGCTCGCGTACGAACCGCGCGAGTCGTTGCCCTCGCGGTACGAGAAGTTCCCGCCCGAGGACACCTCCTGCAGCTTGACGTTGGACACCGAGCTGTTCCAGATCTGCGTGGAACGGGCTATCACGCTGCGGAAGCTCGGCGCGTTGCGGGTGTTGTACGTGACGGTCACGGCGAGGACACCCGGGTTCGCGGCGCGCTGCTCGGCGACCGAGCGCGAAACGGCCTCGAAGAAGGCCTTGTTGGCGGCCTGGTTCTCCTGCGAGGTCTCGTACGCGGCGTAGCTCGCGACATTGCCGACGGGCGCCGGCGCGGCGACGGCGGCGGGGACGGTGCCGGCGAAGGCGGCGGCGATGCCGAGGCCGACGGTGGTGGCCAGTAAGGCCTTTCGGGAGTGGCGCATGTGGGGGAGCTCCTACTCGTCCGGTGCGGTGGGGGGTGGTCGTTCGAACCGGAGTCTGCGGGAGCACGAGCGGCCGGCGGATGATGTCAGCCACCGATAACACCGGGCTATCGGGAGTTTTCGGCAGGGCAACCCCCATGAGAATGGCGGGAATCGGAGGGATGCCAGTGGCTGGTGCGGCCAGCCGGGCCCGGCCTACTCTCGGGGCATGGAGCTTGAGGTCAGGCACCTGCGCGCCCTGTGCGCCATCGCCGACGCCGGGAGTCTGCACAAGGCCGCCCGGCAGCTCGGCGTGAGCCAGCCCTCGCTGACCACCCAACTGCGCCGGATCGAACGGGCCCTGGACGGCGAACTGTTCCTGCGCGAGCGGACCGGATGCCGGCCCACCCCTTTCGGCCGCACGGTGCTGGGCCGGGCCCGCCCGCTGCTGGCCGAGATGGCCGCCCTCGTCGCGGAGGCGCGGGCGCTGGCCCGCGGGCCCCGGCTACGGATCGGCTCCACGGCCAGCCGCGCCCTGCCGGGATGGCTGCGACGGCTGCACCGGCGGCTGCCCGACACCGAGACCTCGCTGGTGGTGGACGTCTCGGCCAACGCCCTGCTGCGGATGGTGGCCTCGGGGCAGCTCGACGTGGCGTTCGTCCACGAGGTGGAGGGCAGCCCGCTGCGGGTGCCGGCCGGGCTGCAGCTGCGCGTACTGATGGACCGGGAGCCGCAGTTCGTGTCGATGGCCCGGGACCATCCGGCCGCGGCGCGGCCCGTGGTGGAGCTGCGGGACCTCGCCACCGACCGGTGGGCCGTGGACCCGTCGGTGGACGGGGAGTGGGACGGCCTGCGCCGGGTGTTCGCCGGGGCCGGGCTCGACCCGCCCGTACTGCACGCCGACTACCACACCGCGACCTCGCTGATCGTCTCCGGCGAGGCGGTCGCCCCCTGCCAGCCCACCTCCGGCCCGCGCGACGACATGGCGATCCGGCCACTCTCGGGCGACCCCCTCGCGGTACGACTCCTGCTCGCGACCCGGCCGGGCGCGCACCCGGAGGTGTACGAGGACCTCTGCGCGGCCTACCGCGAAGCCGCCCTGCGGACCCCGCCGTACCGGGCATGGCTGCACCGGCACGCGCGGCGCTCGGGACCCCTGGGCCTCGTCGGCGGCCCCCGGGGCGAGGGCGGGGGCCGGGAAGGCGAGGCGGCCCTCGCCGCCCTGCCCCCACACGCCGATGGCGAAGACGGCGGTGGCCTCCAGGAGCGCCGCCCGGTCGAGGCCGCCGCAGGGCAGCGGGGTGCAGCCCATGGTGGTGACGAGCGCGGTGGTGACCCGTACGGCCTCGGCGGCCTCGGCGCAGAAGGGGGCGGCGAGCGGGGAGCCCTCGAAGGCGGGCTTCTCCATGGTCCAGATGCTCTCGTGGACGAGGCTGAACACCTTGACCAGGTGGGGGCCGGGAGCGGCCGCGGCCAGCCCCCGCGCGCCGCTGCCGCTCAGCACCCGGCCGCCGGGTCCCGTCGCCATGGGGACGGTGCAGTCGAGCAGGACCCGCCCGGCGAGGTCGAGCGGACGGACCACGTCGGCCGCCACCTCGGCCGGTACGGCGACCAGTACGGCCTCGCCGTGCGCGGCGGCCCCGGCCTGCGTCCCGTGGCCGCCGGCCCCGATCCGCCGGGCGGTCCGGGCGGCCGCGGGCACGTCCCGGCCGCCGATGTACACGTCGTGCCCGGCACGCACCCAGGCACCGCCGAGTGCGGTGGCCACTGAGCCGGTGTGCCGAGAGTTCCGATGCGCATGGCTGCGCCTCCAAGTGCGCCCACGCCCCTGAAGCCCGGCCGCGCACCTGCCGGGCGTACGACAACGGCCCGGCCGCGGGAGCGGTCGGTGGGCAAGGCGCTGCGGCGTCTGGGCCAGCGGGACCGGGCGCGGGTGTGCTGGCG
>NZ_JBHWVJ010000118.1:0-19624 GCF_042736725.1 Streptomyces sp. NPDC060028
TCACACCTGGCATCGGGGAGTTTCCTGGCCATCAGCCACCTGGTCTGCGACGACCAGGTGGCCGCCGAGGAGCTGAGCGGATACCTGCAGCAGACGGCGGGCTGGGGCAGGGTGCGCACCCGCGCGGAGGTCGATGCTCTCTTCGACGGGCTCGAAGTCCTCTCCCCCGGGCTGGGGGACGTCACGGCCTGGCTCCCGGCCACTGCGCGTGCTTCGCGGCGCCTGGAGCGGGGCTGGTGCGAGTACGGGGGTCTCGCCCGCCTCCTATAGGTCGGGGGGCTGAGGCGGCCGGGGGGGTGGGGGTGGTGTCAGAGCGCGGATTTCAGCATGGCCAGGGACTCCTCGACGGAGGCGGAGTGGACCACCAGCTGGGCCATCTGGGCGGAGAAGAAATCTGTCTCGTCCAGGTCACCGATGTACTCCGAGCGGCTCCCGCGCTCGATGTAGGCGAGATCGGGCAGCTGATACTGGTCGAACCTGAGCAGTGTCATCGGCGAGCCCAGGACGAGGCATCGGTTGGTGAACGGCATCACACGAATGGTGATGTTGGGCATGGCGGCCATGTCGATCAGGTGCTCCACCTGGCGGCGCATCACCTCCGGCCCGCCGAAGTGGTTGTGGAGCACGGCCTCGTGCAAGATCGCCAGAAGCCGGGGCCGCGCGGGCGAACACAGCAGTTCCTGGCGTTCCATCCGCAGCCGCACGCGTGCCTCGACCTCGACCTCTCCCTCCAGGAGGTACTTCACCTCGGTCACCGCACGGGCGTACTCCTCGGTCTGCAGGAGCCCGGGCACCAGCTGGTATTCGTAGGTACGGGTCCATGTCGCGGCTTCCTGCAGCCCGATGAACCGGTCGAACCACGACGGGACGATTCGCCTGAAGGGCGCCCACCAGCCGGGCTCGTTCGCCAGCTTGGTGAGCTGCACCAACTGCTCGGCCTCCGCCTTGCCGACGTTGTAGTGCTCCACAAGCTGCACCGTGTCCTCGACTCGCACCCGATGCAGGCCCCGCTCCAACCGGCTCAGCTTCGAGACGGAGATCGCAGGCTGCCGGCTGTCCTTCTGCATCAGCCTCGCCCCCTGGCGGATCTCCCTCAGCCGGTGCCCCACCACCAGATTCAAAGCCGTGGGACTACGGCGGCCCGGAAAGGCGAGGTACTCCTGAACCGACGGAACACGGACAGGGACCTGAACCGGGACTGGGGCGGGGTCGTCGTGGGGCAAGGCAGGCTCCTGCAAGGGACGATGCGGCTACTCGCCGCGAGTCTCCCACTGCCGGAACCTGCCTCGAGCCCACAATCGGATTTATCCCGATCAGCCGATCAAATGATCGAAATCGCCATCCTTGACGCCCTGGAGGAACGCCACGATCTCCCCGCGCGAGTAGTAGAGAACGGGGCCGTGCCGGTCGCGCGAGTTACGCACCGCCGCACCCCCGCCCGACAACCCCGCGACCTCCACGCAATTCCCATCCGCGGCACTACGGCCGCTCTTCACCCACACCACACCCTCGATCGAACCCTCCACGACCGCGCTGCCCATACGATCCACTCCACTGCCCCTAACTCGCCACCGCTTCGCTTCCACCCACGACACGCCGAACCACCCTGAATTGGATAGATGTTCGGATTCTTCTTCTTTCGTGTCGCCGCCACCCGATGCAATTGCATGAGACGGCAGGCGGCGAGGATACTAGCGAGCATCAAGCCACCAGGAATCGCGCTCCTGGATGCCTTGCGGGGGGACGTTCGATGCGGCAACGAGCAACAACTACCGACTGCCACGAGGAAACCGGTACGGCCACGCCACCCGCGGCCGAAACCGCTCCACTCGAAATGAGGATGAGCCACCCCGGCACCCGCACCGACTGGGGCCTGGAACTCGGCATCAGCGCCGCCGGCTTCACCGCCCGCGCCATCACCAACGAACCCGACATCCTCAGCAGGATCCGCCGCTTCACCCGCAAAGTCATGAACGAATGGGACCTGCCCCAACACGCCGACACAGTCATCGCCGTCGTCGATGAACTCGCCGCCAACGCCGTCGTCCACAGCCTCACCACCGGCAGCACCACCGCCTGGCTCGCACTCCTCCGCAAAGACGAAGCCGTCATATGCGCCGTCGCCGACCCCAGCCCCCAACCCCCCGCCCTCCCCCCTCCCCTGACACACGCAACCCTCATGAAGTCACACGGACGCGGCATGACCATCATCGACGGACTCAGCTCCGCCTGGGGCTACTCCGACCCCACCCCCCACGGCAAAACCGTCTGGGCCAAAATCCCCGCACCCCCCACCCCACAATGACCACCCGCCTCCCGGGGTAGACACAGATCGGCGGTCTTTCAACGCAGCACAAACGCCCAGGCCCATTGCGAACCACTCCGAAGAGCGGGGTACGACATCGTGGGAAGCGGATGTCCAGGACGAGCTTCTCGTCGCCGATGCTCTTGAGGTAGTCGTCCAGCTCCAGTGGCTCCGACGCGCCGCCATCCAACGCCTCACTGTCGACAACGACTGCCTGCGTACCGCGCTCCACGACGCCCGTGCGGTCACCCCGCTGCCTCGCCGCCCCCGATGACCTACTCCGTCACGACCAATCAGGTTCGCCAGCGAGGTGTCTCCCAGCACGTGCCGGATCAGTCTCACCAGAAATCCCAGTGGTGGGCGCCCATGATCCCCTCGGCATACGCAGCCAGCGTGTACGCTCTGCTGCCCTGCCAGATGTTGTCAGGGCAGAAGGGTCTGCCGCACGATCGGGTGACATCTGATCTGGCTTGCCCTGTGGGGTGGCTGGGAAGGATGTCGCTGTGCCCAAGCCTTATCCGGAAGAGTTCCGCCAGGACGTCGTGCGGGTCGCGAGGAACCGCGGTCCGGGCGTGACGGTCGAGCAGGTGGCCGCCGACTTCGGAGTCCACGCGATGACGCTGTGGAAGTGGATGCGCCGGGCGGACATCGACGACGGGACCAAGCCCGGAACAACCAGCCAGGAGAGCGCGGAGCTGCGCGAAGCGCGTCGGCGCATCAAGCTGCTGGAGCAGGAGAACGAGGTCCTGCGCCGGGCCGCGGCCTACCTGTCCCAGGCGAACCTCCCGGGAAAAGGATCTTGCGAGTATTTCCTGGGTGCAGCCATGGTCGATGTTCCTCTCATGAAAACCATCTGACCTGCTGTCAACATGCTCCGCATCTCGGGGGAACCTCAACGGCCGTATATCTCCACGCGGTCCGAACCTTCTGGGCCTGGACTGACGCACACTTGTCCTGTAATGCCTCGCTGTGCTGATAACAGAGGCCTGCCGGCCTCTTCATCGGCGCTACATACCGGTAATCGTGGCGCTCATCGTAACGGAGCGTGTATCAGGCACGGACGCAATACCAGCAACGGTGGCTGAACATCGACAGTGGAAGGTCCCATCCCGTCATGCGTGCTGTTCGTTTCCGACCCTGGCCACCGCACTGAAGGCGGCGAAACGTGGCATCCACCGCTGACGCCCTGCAGCCGGAAAGCAAAGGGGCACCAGGGTTGTGCCGGCCGCAGGAATATTGCCGGGCGCGGTGGAGCCGACGCCTGTCCGGCACGCGAGCCTGCCGAGTGGTGGTTGCCCAGCTTCACGGTGCCGCTCTTGTTCCGCTTCCGCTGACGCGTCCCCGCGGGTCCTGCCTGGGACGTCACCCGTTTGGCGGCCGCTCGTTGTCGGAGTGAACCAAATCACCTGATGCGAAGGAGGCCCAGTGGGCCCGTCGTTTGTGATCGAGCGGCTTGAGTTCAAGCGCAACGGCATCTGGTACGTCCGGCGGCTCAAGGGGCTGGTCACCTTTCTGGTCGGCCATTCGAAATCGGGAAAGTCGACCGCGATCGAGACGCTGCTCTATCCGCTCGGGCTGAAGACCCTGCGGGTGATGCCCGAGGTCCGCAGCTGCGAGCAGCTCCGTCTGGTGTTCCGTGTTGCCGGCACGCGCTGGCAGGCCACCCGCAGCGGTTCGGACCCACGGGCCCAGGTGCTCTTGAAGAACCTGGACCGTCCCCGAGAGGCGGAGAAGGCCTTGCCAGTCAGCTCGTCAAAGGTCGGCGAGGTCACGGCGGGCGCGTTCGTCCAGGATCTCCTGGGCCTGCCGGCCGCCGTCCGCGGGACGACGCGGCTCGCTCTGGACAGCTTCTACAACACGGTGCTGGCGCTGCGGCAGAGGACGATCGCCTCCGACTTCTTGGGCGGCGTGCCGGATGCGTCGCGGGTTCTGGTCATGGAGGTGATCCTCGGGCTGTGGAACGAGGATCTGGCGGGGCTGGAGAAGAACGCTTCCGAGACCGAGTCGCAGTACCGGGCCGCACGCGCCGCTCTCTCCCAGTTCAAGAAGCTGCGTGACTCCGGTGCCCTGACCGATCCGGACGCCACGCGGGCCGAGTACGAGCAGAAGGTCCGGGAGCACGAGACAGCCTCCAAGCGGTGGCAAAAGGCAGCCGGTGTGCTGACAGAGGTGGTCGGGGAGCTGGGCCGTCTCGCCGCGCTGTACAAGGCGGCGGAGCAGCACCGCCGTAAGGCGGCTAGGCAGGCCGATGCCGTACAGGCGAAGCTGAGCGGCGCGAAGGCGGACCTGGCGCGTGCCGAGGGCGCGCGTGACGCCTTGCTGGTGCCGTCGCAGAAGGAGTGCACGCTGTGCGAACAGCGTCTCCCCGAACGCGCCCCCGGGCACTGCCTGCAGTGCGATCAGCCTCACCCGGAAGGGGAGAACCGGCGAGCCAGGCAGCTTGCCGCGGCGAGTGCGAAGGTAAACCGGCTGCGACTGCAGGTGCGCGAGCTGAAAGACGTCGTGGCCGCCGCCGTCCAGCTGGCGGCGGACGGTGAGAAGGCTGCGGCTCGGGCTCTCGCGGACCGGGACGCCTTCGAGGAGCGGCGCCTCGCGCCGGCCCGCAGCGCCGCGCAGCAGGCGGAGAAGGAGGCTTTCGGGCTCAGCCGGGATGTCGCCCAGCTCAAGCGGCAGATCGAGAACGCCGACTACATCCGGGTCCAGGAACAGGTCATCAAGGAGGCGAAGGAGCGGATGGAGGCCGCTCAGATGGCCCGGGATGCCGCTCAGGGAGCTGGTGGCGTCCGCCGCAAGGAGGTCGCCGGCCGCTTGTCGGCCTTCTTCCTCGCACGTCTGCAGCAGATCAACCCGGCCGTCGAGACCGCGCACGTCGACCCGCACGACTTCACCACCCTCGTCAGGGAACGCGACGAGGCGGACAAGACGTTCGATGACAGCTCCGTCGCCGGGAGTCCAAAGGTCGCGACGAACGTCGCCCTGCTCCTGGCCCTGCGCGACCTCGGCCGGGTCGACGCGGCTGTCCGGATTCCTCCGTTGATGATCATCGACTCGCCCCTGGCCGGGCTCGGCGCGACCGGCCTCGATCGCGACACCAGCCTGCGTCTGATCGACACCCTGATCTCCATCGCGGATGACCCCTCCGCCGATGGTTACGCCTGTCAGGTCATCGCCGCCACCAACGACCCCCTCCCCCGTCCCTACCCCGGCGTGACGGAGATCCCGATCAACGAGATGGCCCGGTTCTTCGACCACGCCCCCCGCCTGGAGAGTTGACCCGCTCCACAGGGCAGTGCTGCGGCAATGGGCGCAGCACTGCCCAGAGCCTCCCAGGGGGCGGCTGGCAGACGACAACCCGGAGCCATGAGCGGGTCCGTCGGGTCTGGGCGGGGCGCCCTGCGATCGGTGCACGCAATGGGGCGCTGCCATCCTCCAGACGGAGGCGGGTGGGGCCGGCAGCCTGGGCCGTACGGGGCGATCTAGAAGTGGTCTCGCTTCAGCGTTTTCAGCAGCTTGGTGTGGGTGGGCCCGAGGCCGCGCGTCTGCTTCATGCTGCGCCGCAGATCGTAGGAGTCGGGCTTGACCATGGGCCGGGCCCGTACACCGACGATGCCTGGGCCGAGGAGGTAATTCGTCGTCACGACGGTGGCCTGGTGGGCCAGGAGGAACTCCAGGACACGCAGTTGCTTGCCGCTGTCGCGTGAGAGACGGCTGAGCGCGGAGAGCGGGACGACGAAGCCAGGTTGGCTCTTGACCTGCCGCAGCAGGTAGATCAGAGCCTGGTCGAAACGCGGGTCGGTGCCGGAGGCCACGACAGACTGGCCGTCGCCTACAGGCCGGACACTGCTGGGCGGCGCGTGGAACATTTCCTCGGCACCGGGCAGTGCGGGCCGCGAGGCCTGCGGAAGGACGTAGCTGTCCTCTCTGCCGGCCGGGGCTTCCGTCACGTTCGACAAAGCGGTCAGGCATGCCCACGCACGGGGGTAGGCGGTGTCGAGGTCCGCCAGGGTGTTGGAGGTGACCGGCTTGCCGGGCTGCTCCAGGAGAGAGCGGAGCGGGCCGGTGGCAGCTTCCGTGATGTCCGCTATGCCAGCGGCTCCGATGGGACCGCCATGCGCGTGGAAGTCCTCCAGCTTGCTGTTGCGGACAGCGACGACCACGGCAGCCCGAAGCCACGCCGGCGCCGACAGAGGACGGTGCTGACTGACCTCTTCCAGGAAGGGGGTGGCCAGCACGTCGGCGTATTCACTCGGTAGGGCCGCCAGCATCCGCGCACGGCGGATGACATCGACGACGACACTGTGCGCCTCGCTGTCGGTCAGGCCCGCGCGAGCCAGGAGCCCGGGCAAGGTCGTGCGGCAGAACCCCCTCACGAACTCCGTGTCCTGGATGCTGTCGCCGCGTGTGTCCGTAATCGCCATGCCCGCCCCGTCCCTGTACTGCTTGCTCCCGGCAGCCTAGATTCCCGACGCCCAGTTCACAGCGGAAACCGGACAGTCGTGATCGCTCAGCAGCGGACGGGACTACGTGTCCCCCGCAGCAGGTACGGCGTTGAAGGGTGACAAGGTGATGTGAGAGGAGAGCGTGTGTCGTACGGATACGGTGGCGGGCCCGACTGGCCGATGATCCAGGCACGGCGTCGCGCCGAGGGGGAGGCGACCTCGGCCCGAGGTGAGGCTGCGGGCTACAGGGCGGCGGCCGACCGGTGGAAGGCAGCGTTCGAGGTTCTGGCCGGTCAGGTGAGAGCTGCGGTGGGACGGACCGGCACGGAGCACCGCGACGGTGGCCAGTGCGGGTGTTCGTCATGTTGGGAGGCACTGATCGCCAGACTCGCGGAGGAGGCGGAGGGGAGCGCAGGTCCGACCGGCGGGGCCGGCGCTGCGGCGTTCTCGCTCTCCGACCTGTTCGGAAAGGCCGGCCCACAGCCACGCCCGTGAAGGAGTCCTTCCCGTTCGGCCGAGCAACGGATGTGACGTCCAGGGTCTGGGAGTCGGCTCTTGGCTCGATCCTCGCTTTCTCAAACGCGGCCATGATGGAGGAGACGTCATCGGCAGCCGTATCTCGACATCCCAGCTGGTCCAAGCGCCGCCGGCGGCGGCATGAGGTAGTGCACAGCGCTCCGTAGACAGCGGTCGGAAGTGAGAACGGTCCGAGGACGTGCGGGCAGGGCGGCACCGGCATGCAGTCCCTTCGGGAAGAGGCCCCTATACGGCGTGCCTGGCCATGATCTGCGGCTGCTCATGGTCGGCGGCTGGGACTGCTGTGCCAGGGCGCGGGCACCCGTGCCACCGGACTACTCTCGGAAGCTGCCCTACTGTCAACTCCCCTTCGTGTTCAGGACACAATCCCGCGCGAAATACGCGGCTGCCCGGCGCAGGATCTCCCGCTCGAGCTGCCATTCCTTCTCCGCCTTGGCCAGCCTGGCGTTCTCCGCCCGCAGCCGGGCCAGCTCGGCCTCGGTGCCCTGCGACGCGCCGGAGGCGACCAGACGATCTTCGGCGTCACGGACCCAGGTCCGCAGCGTCTCGGGGTTGACGTTCAGATCGGCCGCGACGTCCCTGAACGTCCGCCTGCCTGCCGAAGCCCGCCACAACGCGATCGCGTCGGACCGGAACTCCGCACTGTACTTCGATGGCCGTGCCACGTGGATCTACACCTTCCAGGATCAACAAGATCCATTGTCAGGTGTGTCCACACCACGGGGATCGCCTCAGACCGCTGCCCAGAAGTAGTCATGCCAGTTCGTATCGGTGACGAACCCGTCGTCCGTCTGCGCGAAATCCAGGCGCTGCACCGCACGTAGCGCTCCTTGGTTCAGATACGCCAGGACCGGATTCGGGCCGCCGCGTCGTAGGCGTCCGTGCGTCCGGAGTCGATGTCGCGGGCCAGGTCAACCAAGGCTCCGTAGGGAGCGTCGATGCCCTCGCCCGCGGCGTGCATGTACGCCGCTACCAGGCCCGCACCGAACAAGGCGTTGCGGGCGGGGAGGGGGCGCAGTCGGATGACGGCGTGCATGAGGGCAGCGGCGCGCCAAGCGTTGTCGACGGTTGCGCCGATCTGAGGGGTGTTGACGCGGTGACGGCCGACGGCGGCGACCAGGGCGGAGAAGTCGTGGATGGAGGGATGCTTGGGCAGGACCTCGGCCTGGCGCTCGAGGAGCCAGCGGATGTCGACGTACAGGTCCACAGGTTCAGGCCGCCCGACCCGAGGCGTCCAGGCGGGACGGGGCGTCGTCGGGGAATGCCTTGTCGAACGCGTCCCCCTGGTCGGCGAGGAAGGACCGGAAGACTTCTGCGGCCTCTTCCAGACGCGGGTCACGGACCGCGTCCTGCGCGGCCTGCGTGATCAGCGCGGTCACCGTGGTGCCTTCCGTCTCCGCGCGTTCCTTCAGCAGCGCGTGCAGCTGCTCCTCGACCCGGATCGTCACCGTTTTCGACATACCTCCGACCGTACAGCAGCACGTAAAGCAAGTTCAACGGAACAAGAGAACCGATGCCAGCGCCGAGGGCAGAGCAGGGCAGCGGAGCTCGACGGGTCCATGAGTGCAATGGACAGCGGAGCCTCGCGTACCGGGCCGGCTACCGCCGTGGTCGCGGCTCGATGAGCAGTGCGTCCATAGGCTTGGTGTGATGAGGGCGCATGACCTCCAGCCAGGTCCTTCCACCATCCAGGAGACGGCCCATGTATCCGAAGCCGTTCCACCCCAGATCGACGAAACAACGCTCGGCCTGCTGCTCCCGGCCGAACAGCCGCTGACCGTGCAGCGTCACCTCCCCCAGATCTACGCCCCGCTGCTCCAACGCCACCAGGGCGCACGTCGCTGCCCGACGCAGAGGGCTCGTCTCCACCCACCGCCGCCGTACATGCCAGGCGACTTCAGGGTCTTCGAGCTCCCCGTCCACCAGCCTCAACGGCGTAATGCTGATCCTTTCCTCCGTGTGCCGGCCGAACAGCTCGATCCTCGCCGGGCGCGGCACGAGGCTCTCCAGCCCTTCGAACTCCGGAAGCATGTGGTCCCTGGGCGCAGTCCCGGCTTCCGGATCCGCTGTCAGGGAGGCAAGGCGCTCGCGAGCCAGGGAGAACGGCTCGCCCTTACGCCAGAGCAAGAACAGTTCGAAACCCTCGTCCTGCAGACTGCTGCGGCCACGGAACTGGAAGGAGATCCCCCGGGTGCGGCCCCTCAGGGCCTGCCGCATCCCCACGTACGAGTCACGCCCGTTGATCGAGGCATCCAGCGACTCGCCGAGCCAGCGCTTGTCCGTGCCGTGCTCGATGACGACGTCGACATCGTTCGGCTCCAGCGCACCGCGCGCGTACGACCCGAAGACGTACACCTCCTCCACCAGGCCCAGCGGCCAGTCGCCGCCCTCGAGCCGCGTGATCATGTCCGCCAGCAGACGCGTCGCGCGCTCACGCTTCACCCGGCCGCTCCCTCGGCATAGGCTGCACGGAACTCCTGCGCCACCAGGAAAACAGAACCCGGCACCGCACGCGGCTTCCCGTCCTGCCACGTCCGCCCGATCACCTCCGCCGAGGCCCTCCCCCGCGCCAACTGATACTCCTCGACAGCTGCGGCGAACTCCTCGGGAATCTCCCGCCGGTCCACCACACCCGCCACCGCAACCTGCGGGAAGGAACCACCGAACGTCTGCAGCCGCGACCACCCCAGCGACCGGCCGGCCTTCCGCAGCGCCGAACGGATCAGATCTACCCCGCCCAACTCCTCTGCCTCGTCAACCCCGAGCCGGAGTTCGTAAGACCCGCCGAAGCCACCCCCACCCGGCGGACACGAACGACGCAACAACGGCACCAACACGGCGACAAGACGCTCATGACGCGGATCACCCGCAAACGACGGCATCCACCGAGCGTAGCCGGACACGACACGCCCCCACCCGGCGTTCCGCCACACCCACCCACAGGGGCGACATCCCGCCCACCCGCCAAACGACAGCAGCCTTCACCCACAAAACGACACCCTCACACCGCCCTCAACCCAGGCCAGCACCAATGAAAACCAACGACGCACACCCCATACACAACACACGACGCCCGTCACTTGACAGTTCAAAGCGTGCGGGTTCGCAGGCCACCGGTGAAGAGCCGCT
Organism: Streptomyces sp. NPDC060028; assembly: GCF_042736725.1. Taxonomy (NCBI): domain Bacteria; kingdom Bacillati; phylum Actinomycetota; class Actinomycetes; order Kitasatosporales; family Streptomycetaceae; genus Streptomyces; species Streptomyces sp. NPDC060028. The sequence goes on from NZ_JBHWVJ010000118.1 coordinate 10,411, forward strand.
GCTATGTCGGATAGGACGGCGCGGCCGCGGTGGTCATCCGGGGGCGATCTCCTCCGCAAGGCCCGTACCGCGGGCGATGGCGTTGAACGGGTCCGGGAACGGCCGGAGCTCCTCGAGGTAGGCCTTCCAGACCACATCCCTCGCTTCGCCAAGGTGAGCGGTGAAGAGGTAAAGCGCCACGAGGTGGGCGGGCATGGCACGACCCCAGGTCTGGCCTTTCTCGTTGTCCCACCATGCCCTGAGGACTGCCCTGGTGTCCTCCAGGCTCAGCACGCCGGCGCTGGGCAGGATGGCGGTGCGTACGACGAATTCGCCCTCGTCGAAGCTTCCCACGCCGGTGAGCAGCCCGGGCAGGTACGGGAGGAAGTAGGGATCGGGTCGGACCCCGATCACGCGGGACCGTTCGGCTACGGGGAGCGCCGCAAATGCGCTCTCCAGGGCAGGCAGGCTCGTTCGGACCTCTGGGTGGGTCACGAGAGCGAGGGTCCTGGTCTCGTCGGGCCGGAGGTAGCCGTTCGTCGCGGTCTGGGCGGCGATGTTCGTGATCTTGGTGTTGTAGAGCATGCGCATGGGTTCGGGCAGGGCTTTCCAGAAGGCCGGGAGGTCGCCCAGGCGGCCGAGAGCAGCAAGCTGGATCGGGGGTTCCGCCTTCTCCAGCCGGGACATGTGGCGGACTAGGTGCTCCTCGGTCAGGGGCTGGTCTCGGTCGGCGAACAGGCGCAAACACTGTGCCATCCGGTCGGCAAACATCGGTGCTGCGAGAGGCATCCTGTCGTCCTCGATCTGCAGCAGGGCAAACTTGGCGGCGAAGTCGACCAGCTTCGCGCGGGAGGCGGGGCGAACCCGGTCGAAGAAGGTGTGCCCGAGGTAGCCCGCTTCGAACGTGAACGCGGGATCGACGACGTGGGCGATGAAGCTGTCGAGGACCCTTTGGCCTTGGCTGGGCTGGTGGATGAGGACCGCGTCGAGGGCCGCTACGAGATGGGCGCGGGCGTACTCGGATGTCGGGACGTACAGCTCGCCCATGGGGCGCAGGGAGGGATGGGCGCACAGGTGCCGGTCCTCGCGCAGTCGTTCGAGCTGTGTCCTGTGGGTGCGATCGATGAGTTCCAGCTTCTCCGCGACGTCCAGAATGGTCTTCTCGACGTTGAGCATGAGGGGTACAGCATCCGGCTCGCCGGGCTTCTGGGCGCGCTCGACGTCCTGGACCAGGGCGCGTGCGTCGGCTTCGCCTTCCTCCTTGAGGACCTCGATCTTGTGGATGAGGTCCGCGCACGTCGCGGTCCAGGTCAGCACGATCGCGGCTCGGGCGGCGCCGGTGGCGTAGCAGCGGTGTGCTTCCCTCACCAGCGGTCGTACGTCCGGGTTGACCACCCGGTTCACCAGGTCGTCCAAGTCGAGCATTCGCTCCTCCACCCCTTCGTGCTGTGATGCGACAAGCGTCAGATGGCCTGTCGAGGCCAGCCTATGAGGCAGACTGCGCAGCCCGGGCCGGATGCCTGCTCTGGCCGCGCCGGGGTGGCTGCGGGTTGTTCCATGGCAAGTAACCAGTTAGTGCACGCGGTCGCGACGGCCGGCAGGCGGGGCGCGCCAAGGGTCGGCTCGGCTTCTCCGAACCGTACATGCAGCACTGGCTTCGCAGGCTGCGCAGGAAGCTACCGGACCTTGTGGAGCGGTCTTTCGCTTGGGATCCGCCGCCCGAGCTTGTCGAGAAGGTGGACGGGATCGTCCTGGTCGAGGTGTAGGGGCAGGGGCGGCAGGATTCGAACCTGCGACGTATGGGTTTGGAGTCCGCGGCTCTGGCCGGGCTGAGCTACGCCCCTTCACTGGGGGAAGCCTGTCACCAGGACTGTGCCGCGCACCACCGGTTTTCGGGTCCGTCAGGCAGCGTGCAGTGCAAGGTTGCCCCTGACCACCTCTACCTCGCTTCCCCCGAGGCGCTGCAGACGGTTGCCCAACGCGCGGCGCTGGGCGCTCACCGGGCCTTGCCGTCTCAGGTGTTCGACGACCTCAGCACCGGCTGCATGCGCCGGTGAACGCTTCGCCGCCCACTGGTTTCAGTCCTGGTCGCGTTGGCCTGGCTCTGAGGACATGGTCAGGGCCAGGCCGGCAGCTGGGAGGCCGTCAGGGGGAGACGAAGCGGCAGTGTTCCGGCTCCAGCTCGAGTTCGATCGCGGGCCCCGGGCCAGCCACCCGGCGCAGAATCGCCGTGGAAGGGTAGGTGGTGGTGTCCCAGCTCCCCTGGGTACCTGGCCGGTCCAGGACGAGGACCCGGTCGCTGTAGTCGGCCATGCCGGCCGGCAGGTGCGCGGCGGTGACCAGGTCGTCAGGGTCGTCCGGGTCTTCCGTGACGACCTGCGAAGTGACCAGGACGGCCAAGTTGTATTCGCGGGCCAGGGAACGGAGTTCTGCCATGGTCGCGGCGGTGTCACGCCCCTCGTCGGTGAAGTCGCTGAAGTGCCAGAGGGAGTCAACGGCCCACAGCCTGAGCGTAAAGCCCCTGCGGGCTGCGGCCAGCAGGCCGGCTCGGAGGCTGTCGCGCGCGCTGGTACCCACTTGCGCGCCGTGCCGGAGCAGCGGGGTGGCGTCGAGTTCGGGCACCGCGGTGGCCTTGAACGTCTCCCAGCCGCCGGGAGGCACCTGCGAACGTACGTCGAACCCGTATCTGGCGGCGATGACCTTCTGGGCCAGGGCCTTGCTGGTGATCTCCCCGGAGGTGAACAGGGCGCCGATGCGCTGCTGTGCGTTGTGCAGGGCGACGTTCAGCGCCAGGGTGGAGCGGCCGGCCGTCGGCAGTGACACCAGTGCCGTCACCGTCCCCGGGGCAAGGGATGCAAGTGCGGCGGCGTCCGCGCCCCACGGCCAGACACACCGCGGCGGCACGGGGGGCTGTGTCGTGGGCGGAGGGCTGGTGGCGGGGGTTGTCCGGACAGCGCCCGCGGTCGTGGCTTCGTGGGTCAGGAGGTCGACGGCCGCCGCTCGTCCCTGGGCGTCGAGGGGGGTAGGCAGGCGGCCGGCGGCTGCGGCTTGCCTGACGCGGCGCAGTGCTTCCTGGTAGCCGCATCCCACGGCGGTGTTCAGATCCTTGGCGATGCGCTGCTGGTGGGTGATGTTCCGGGTCATGACAGCTCCTGCGCGCTGGCTGTGCCGTCCCACCCCGGCGTGCCAGGTGCGCGGGACGTCATGGTCACGTCTGCGGGCACCGCTGTTCACGCCTTCCGAGCGGCCGCTCAGGTTCGCCTTCGGCCAGAGGTGGGTCTGGGCCGTGGCACGTGCAGACGAAGCACGTGCCGTAGAGGATAGCCAGCTGCCCGGGAGGGCCGAAAGGGTTGGTTCACGCCACTGGCGGGGCCGGTGCGGTGCCAGGTGGCGAGAGTGTGGGCGGTGTCGGCGGGCGGGTTGGTGCTGAAGGGTAGCCGCGGACGAGCGCGAGGGCGACCTCCAGGTCGCCGATGCCGGTCGAGGCCCTTGGTCAGGCCGCGTTCGGCGAGCGTGGTGAAGCGGTCCCAGTCTCAGTGGACCTTGGGCGACAGTCGGTAGATGCCGGTGCGGTCGGTCCCTGGGGAGGCAGAGCGTGCCGTCCGGGTCGGTGCCGAGTTTTTGCGCAGCTGCGAGATGCGGGTCTGCAGGGTCGCCTCGCCTCCAGAACCGGTTGCCGCTGCCATCCTGGGCTGGCTGGCCGGCTACCGCCACCCCCGCCGCCGGGACGCCGCGCTCATGGAGGGGGCGAGAATCATCATGTGACTGACGACGCACGGCTTACCGCCGGTACCCGAGAACTACTTCAAGCGGTGTACGCCCTGATGAAGCAGCGAGGTGACTGGCCCACGTTTACTGCGGTAGACCTGTGGGTCGATAGGCATCTGGGTATCGAGGACGCTCAGGCCGCACTCCTCGCTGTTCCCGACGCGTTCCTGTTCCGCCCCTGGCAGGCGCACGGCTTCTCCAACAATGACCCGGTCAGGCTGACCCTCCGAGGAGTCACCGCGTGCGATGACGGACCAGAGGATCTTCAACTCCTTGAGCGGTTCGTGGCCTGGACAGTGGACCTCGAACGCAGCGATACCAGCCCGGCCGAGACCCCGCTCATCGTCAACAGCAAGGCTTTCGCCGAACACGAGGGCCTGCCCATCGGCAGCCCCGACGACATCAACGAACCTCCCACGGCAGGCACGTCCACGGCGTCCGACGCGGCCACGATTACGCCTTCCCAAGCACCCCCGAATATGGAAGCGAAGGCGATTGCAGCAGAGGTGGATGCCGCGCAGGGACTCGTGGCGCGCCTCAGGGTCCTTGTCGATCTACTCCCAGGCTTCTGGACCGGCAGCGGCTGGGCGTCCCAAAGCCCCTGGCTGTGGCACCTCACCGTAGACCGGCCGCGCCTACGGCCATACCGGCGCGTGCACGGTGTGGACGGACTCCTTAAGTACGCCGAGACGACCGAGCGCGAGCGCACAGCAGCGGCATCTGCAATGTTGCACAGGCTGAACGACACCCAGCCCTCGGACCACACCGACATGCCGACAGGGTTCTCCGAGGAGCAGACGACGCCGGTCCAGGACCACAGCCTGGACGTGCTGCTCAGCTTGCTGCGCGAGGAAATCGTGGACTCCTGCCAGGCACCGCTGCGCGCTGACCTGTACGACGAAGCCGTCTTCGCCGCTTTCCGACGCCTGGAAGACGAGGTCCAGCAAAGGTCGGGCAACTCGGCAATCGGGGACGTGCTGATCAAGTCCGCCTTTAAGGAGAAGCAGAACCCGATCCGGATCTCCGACCGCGACGGCGACATGGACCGCATGGTCCAGCTGTTCGCGGGCGCCATCGGCCTGTTCAAAGGAGACCGTTCCCACAAGGACCACCCGAGTCTGCCATGCGTGTCGCGTCGGGAATGCCTTCGGATCCTCGCCCACGCCAGTTCGCTACTGGACCTGCTCGACCGTGACCTCGACCGTGCGCCAGCGGTCCGCGGTTACCAGTACGACCAGGGAGACCTGACGCTGTGGATCGAGCGGGCCGGAGCCCGAGTCCAGGTCTGGCTGGACGAGACGGTGCCGCTGACCACGCGCAGCTTCCAACCGGGCACTCTGGTCGTCGACGTCTCCGCCGTCTCTCCCGGCGAGCACCGCGTCCACCTTGTCGACGGGACACGCCACGGGCCGGCGCACCCTGTATGGCTGGTGCGCGATCCACAACGCTCGACCTGGTATCGCATCACGGAAGTAGGCGTCCCGCTCTACAAGGATGCCCTCGGGCAGCAACTGCTCGATATCTCCGGGGTCCGGCTGGAAGTCCTGGAAGGGGGAGTCGCCAGTCAGCGCGTTGCGCCCACACGCGAGACCTACCAGGTAGGCCACTACGTCGAATGGCACTCTTCGCACTCTCGCGTGCAGGGAGGACCTGCTTGGGCGCGCGACCGCGACGGCGGTCCGCTCCGCCCCCTGGGCGATACCTCTTACCTACTCGACGGCCAGCCAAGCGCTGCGGTGCACGAGGAGCGTCTGATGCGCATCAGCATCGAGCCAGGGATCCTGCGCCTGCACCGCGATGACGCTGTCCCCTTGCGTGTGCTTGGCCACTACACCGACGGCACAGCGACATGGACCGAGCCGCTGAACAGCCCGAAGGTGGAGAGCACGGACGAGAAAGTCGCGTTCTTCACAAAAAATACCGTCCGGGCCAAACACCCAGGCATCACCACTCTGCGCTGCCAGCAAGACGGATGCTACGCGGAGGCACTCGTCAACGTGGCCGCCCACCCCCGCTGGACCGTCACGGAAATACTTACTGGTCTCCCACCTGTCAGTGGTATCGCCTGCACCCCCAAGGGCCTCGTCGTCAGTACGCGCGGCCGCCACATCTGGCGAGTGGACGTGAGCGACGGGGCGTACCGGATGGTCACCGCAGTGCCCCCGGTCTCCGCCCACGACCAGGGCACAGACACCATCGCCGCACGAGACGACGGAGAACTCGCCGTCCGCCTCCTCGGCGACCGCCGCATTCTGGTGCTGCACCACAGCGACGACTACCAGAGCAGCGAAATCGTGACACCCGAGGCAGAAGGCGTGCCGATGACCTTCGCATGGGACAGCGAAGCTCTGCTCATCGCCATGCACGACGGCGCACTGTACCGAGTCGACATGGACGGCACAGCAACAGAAATCACCCGCGTCCAGGGAACGCCCATCGGGATGGCCACCAGCGCAGATTCTGTCCACGTCCTCTGCGCACCGTCACCAGGCCCCGCCACGGGAGACGACTACAACAGGCTGTGGAGCATCCCGCTCACCGACATCAACGCAACCACAGACCTCCTCCAGGACCATAAGCTCGCTGGACTCAACGGCATCACCCTCACCGAATCATCCATCCTGCTCAGCGACTTCAACGGAGGGCGGCTCCTCAGCCTGCGCAACAACAGAATCCGCGAAGTCGCTGCCGGTCTCACCAACCCCAGCCAACTCGCCACCACCGACAGCGGCGACACCTACCTCGCCGACTTCGGAGCCGGAGCCATCCACCGGCTCCTGCCATAACTACCGGCAGCCCTACCCAGGCTGATCGCGTCAGCCCGACCACGCGAACCTACGCACCATCCTTCGGCCGCCCAGCGAAAGTGAACAACCGATCAACGAACCTGACCAGATCTCGCGATTCTGCAGCTCAGATACCAATGCGCCATACGCCGGAACCGACCCCCAGCCCCTCAACGCCGCAACGACAGCTGAACCATCTAGATGATCAGCCCAGCTCACAGCTGTCGAGAACGACCATGATCATTGGGCGCGGACAGCGGCCCTCGCTGCGCTGGGCATGGACTGGGCGGGACCGGCGCCGACCACCCAGGCCGCCCCGGCCAGCCTCTGACCGCTTCCCACACCCACCGGACCCCGGGCCTCTTGAGGCGCGGGATCCGGTGCTGTTCCCATGCGCCGGCCTTTCGGACCCGGGCGGCCGGGAGTCCCGCAGTTTGCCGGCGGGGCGGTCCGCCGTCTGGAGGGGGTTGGGTAGGGGAAGTCGAAGCTTCACCAGGTCTGGAAAGGGTCCCTCAGTGAAGTAGTCGGCGTTGTCAGCTCCCCTTGACCGTATGGCCTGACCTGCGCCGTTGTCCGGCCGCCGTACGGTCGTGAGGCGCCCTGCGAAGCACCCCGTCAGACGCCTTGGTGAACGTTCTGCCGAGCGTCCTGGAAGGCGCCCTGCCAGGCGCCCCGACGTCAGCCCTGATCTTCAACCGCGCGGCCCGGACGCGGCGCGGCCCTGCAACGCGAGGCGCAACACGGCTACCAAGAGCCTCTATCAGAGGCATCACCGCAGGTCAGAGTGCAACGCGCGGCGGTGTTGCACTGAACGTGTTGCAGCGCCAGAAGCCGGTGTTGCAGTCGGCGGCGCCGGGCTGAGGGGAAGCTCTGCGAGGCCGGGACCGGCGCTGACAGACTCGGGTGCGTCGTGATCATCGAACGCGGACGGAGGACGCGTTGAGCCAGCAGGAGCAGCCCTGGCAGCCGGGCCCGAACGTTCGAAGAGGTCCACCTGCTGGCCACTCGCCTGACGGTCGCATTCAGGTAGGGAACCCCGACACATCACAGGTTCTGGCCACGCGCTCATCAACATGGCCAGAACCTGCGGATACAGCAGCCACCTGCCGCCTGGCAGCACGACGCGCCTTGCCCTACTCCGGTCAGTCCTGCAGCTTCAGGCGCAGCCAGGGCAGCGTGCAGCTCGACGGTGTGTCAGCACCCCATGACCGGCCAAGTGATGGCCGGATCCCGATCAGTGGATCAAGGTTCGTCTCCGGGGCAGCAGGTGTGGCCCTAGCCTGACGAGAACTAATCCGACCGAGTTCAAAGGGTGCCCATGACCAGCAGCGAAGCCGAACCCACCACAGTGACCGCCGACGAAGGCATCCAGCAGATCCCGGCACAGATCACCGTGCCCCAGCCTGCCGCCGTCACCGGCGCCCGCGACAAGCTCCTGGCCGCCATCGGCGCCGAAGCCCAGCACGTCGCCGAGAAGTCCGCAGGACAGGCATCCGCCGCCCTGGCCGAGCTGGCCCGCGCCTACACCCTCGTGGCCGCTACCTCTCCGAGCCCCGAACTCCCTGCCGACGGGGCCACTGCACAGCTGGGCAGCCTTGTCGTGGCCCAGGCCAGGAGCATGGAAGCGTCGCTCAACAGGCTGGACGAGCAAGTCACGTACGACCCCAACCACCTGCTGGACAGCCTGATCGACAAACTGCACCTGAAGAACGAAGCGGCACTGGGCAAGTAGTCAAACAGCATCCCGCCGTTCCAAGACGGACATTCGACGAAGTAGCCGCCGGGCGAAGAGGATCGTCATGCACTTCGCCCAAGCCGAACAGCCGCCCGTGCAGCGTTAGGCCGACGTCCCGCCCGCCGCGCCCCAGCCTCGAACGAAGGAGGCCAGGGCGCGGCGCTGTTCTTCCTGCCGGGCGGACTGCTGCGCGAGGACCTGGCGGTCAAGGTTGCCGGAAGTGATGCCCCTCGCCGCCTTCGAAGGGGATCATGTCGCTATGACCAACGAAGACGGTGTGAACGTGCAGCCAACGTCCTTGACGATCTCAGCAGAGAGCCTGGCCGATGCCGGTCTGGAGTCGCAGGTGCGGTCGTGGATCGGCGGCGGCCCCAATGAGGTGATCACCGCCGACCAGATCGTTGCGGTTGTCGGTGAGGACCAGCTCGCCCAGGCCGCCGAGAGTCTGCGAAGGGAGCCCGCCGACCTGGCCGCTGACCTCGCCGCCCGACTGCCCGGACTCGTCGACGCCGCCGCGCCTGACGGCCAGACCGCTTCCGCCGCCGGAGGCGGGTTCTCCGGTTTCCAGGTCCGCTGGGCCCCGATCCCCGTCCAACTCCTGACTGGAGACTTGACGATCGCCCCCGTGATCGCGCCAGCCAGCGGCCTGACGCTGAACAACGAGGTAGCGATCGACGGCTCGGTGACCCTCACCGTCACGTACCTGTAAGCGATTCCGGCAACTCGGCAAAGCAACACCACAGCACCGGCCGGGCCGTCCTGCGGGGCAGCCCGGCCGGAGATCTCGTTGAGCCCATTCCGTGGGTCGCCGGCCCGCCAGTGCCCAGCCTCTGAGCGGCCGGCACCGAAACCCAGACCGTCGCGGACAAGTCCCCGGGCCAGGCATCCGAGGGGCCTTGACCCCGGATTTTGAACACGTCTATGCGGCTTGGGTCAGGGTAGTTGT